>CALNBU010000142.1 GCA_937875615.1 uncultured Archangium sp. | reverse complement strand
GGCAGCGGCTGGCCCTCGTTCACCCGGCCCCTGGAGCCCAACGTCACCGAGAAGAAGGACGTCTCGCACGGCATGGTGCGCGTCGAGGTGCGCAGCAAGAACGCCGACTCCCACCTGGGCCACGTCTTCGAAGATGGGCCGCGCGCCGAGGGCGGCCTGCGCTACTGCATCAACTCCGCCTCGCTGCGCTTCATCCCCGTCGAGCAGCTGGCCGCCGAGGGCTATGGCCAGTACCTGCCCCGTTTCGGCCGCGCCGACGTCACCCCCAGCACCGAGGTGGCGGTGCTGGCCGGCGGCTGCTTCTGGGGCATGGAGGAGCTGCTGCGGAAGATCCCCGGCGTGCTGGAAACCGAGGCCGGCTACACCGGCGGCTGGCTGAAGAACCCCACATACGACGACACCCACGACTCGAAGTCGGGGCACGCCGAGGCGGTGCGCGTGGTGTTCGACCCCGCCCAGCTCGACTACGCCGAGCTGCTGGAGCGCTGGTTCTTCCGCATGCACGACCCCACCACCCTCAACCGCCAGGGCAACGACGTGGGCACGCAGTACCGCAGCGCCATCTTCTTCACCTCCGAGGCGCAGCGGAAGACGGCCGAGGCGGTGAAGGCCCGCGTCGACGGCTCCGGCAAGTGGAAGCAGCCCGTCGTCACCGAGGTGACCGCGGCTGGCACCTGGTACCCGGCCGAGGCCAACCATCAGGACTACCTGCAGCGGAACCCCGGCGGCTACACCTGCCACTTCATGCGCGACTGACGGCGCCTCAGTAGGCGTACGAGGGCTCGACCTTCAGCACCTCGGCCTTCCACCCTTCGTCGTCGGGCCAGGCCGACGACAGCACCGTCCACGAGAAGTCGAAGGTGCTGGCGCCCGGCGGCGCCACCCGGGCGATGGACGCGCGCAGCGTCGCCTGGCGCTGCTTGAGCTCGCGCAGCATGCCGGAGAACTCCCGCGCCGCCTGCTTGTCGGCGGCCTTCTTCGCCCGCGCCTCCAGGGTGCCGACCTGACCATCGACGAAGGCCAGCTGCTGCCGGTCTCTGGCCACCACCGTGAGGTCCACCAACGGCGAGCGCGGCGAGCCCAGCGACACCACCGCCTTGCCCAGGGCCTGCCCACGCTGCGCCGAGCTGAGGACCAGCGGCCCGGCGTCGCCCTCGCGCTGCGGCGCGCCGGTGCCCCGCGCGTCTCCCGACTGGAGGATGAAGTCGACCTCTGGCAGCTGCCGCGCGAGCGTGAGCGACTCCGCATACGGAATCGCCGCCAGCACCACCGTGACGTCGCGTGGCCCCAGCGCGGCCAGCGCCGCCTTCGCCGCCGGCAACACCGGCCCCGCCTCTGCGTCTCCGTAGCGCCCGCTGGCGGTGAGCGCGATGACACCCACCTTCACTTCGCCGGCCTGGAAGACCGCGCCGCCCGCGAAGATGGGCTGCCCGCCCCGCGTGAGGTTGGCCGAGAGCAGCTTCATCGACGCGCCGCGGCCCAGCTGCAGCAGCCGGTCGACGCCGGCCGAGAGATCCTTCGGGCCCACCGCCATGGCCCGCGTCCCCAGCCGCTCCATGAAGCCGAAGGTGAGCGCCGCGCGGGGCGCGTCGTCGACGCCGACGCTGCGGAAGAGCGCGTTGCCGGAGTCCAGCACCACCACGTTCTCATCGCGCCACGCCTCCAGCGCCGCCTTGCGCCGCGGGAAGCCGCCCGACGGGGCGTTCTGGCAGCCGCACGGAGCCACCTCGCCCGCGTTGTCGCCGGTGAAGACCAGCGTCACCGTGCGGTCGGCCCAGGCCAGCGCCGGGAGCAGCGCCGCCAACACCGCCGCCGGCCGGGCCCAGCTCACTTCTTGCCCTTGCGCAGCGAGGCCAGCTGCGTCTTCGCCGTCTTCGCCGCGTCGCTCTTCGGGTAACTCTTCACCAGCTCCTCGAGCGCCAGCTGCTGGTTGTCAGGCTGCTTGAGCTGCTTGAAGCACTCCGCGGTGTGCAGGTACGCCTGCGGCGCCGACTTCGACCTGGCGGTCCCGCTGATGAGCTTGTTGTACTCGTAGAGCGCCTCGCGCCACTGCTTCTCCTGGAAGTAGGTCTCGCCCAGCTCGTAGTGCACCTCGCCCACCAGCTCGTCCCGCGGCCACTTCTTGAGGAACTCATTGAAGAGCTTGCGGCCCAGCTCCATCTCCCCGCCCTTCACCTTCTCCTGGGCGAGGCTGAAGAAGGCCTTCGGCTCGTCGGGCCGCTTGAGCTCATCCTTCTTCGGCTCGGCGGCGGCGACCGAGGCGGGCTGGCTGCTCAGCTTCGTCTCCAGCTCCTGGAGCTTCACCGACTGCGAGTCCACCTGCCCGCGCAGCACCGCCACGTCCTGCAGCGCGGTGTCGACCTTCACCCCGATGTTGGCGCCGGTGGTGCGGCTGGCGCGGCCGAGCTGGTCCAGCGCCGCCTGCAACTGTCCGGTGGCCTCCTCCAGCTTGGTGCGCGTCTCCTGCAGCTCCGTCTTCAACCCCTCGTTGTCTGCCGACAGCGCGTCGAGCCGGTCTTCGACCACGCGGCCGCGATCGGCAGGGAAGAAACAGGCCGTCAACGAGACGGCGGCGCACACCACCACGGAGAAGCGAGTCATGAACGCGCCTCTTACACCGTTTTCGCCCGTCGGCGCCTCCGCCGCCCGCGCAGGGTTGGCCGACTTCAGGTGGTGCGGCGACGGCGTCCACGGAGCGCCAGCGCCAACCCCAGCAGCGGCGCCAGCTCGAAGCCGCTGCTGCACCCTCCGCAGCCGCCTTCGGGCGTGACCACCACCCGGGTGACACCCTGCGCCGACAGCCCGCGCTCGTCGGTGACGGTGAGGCGCACGGTGAGCGTCAACGGCTGCTGCGTCGCCGGCGCGGTGAAGCCCAGCTGCAGCCCTTCGCCGGTGGTGGTGACCTGCGCCCCCTCCACTGCCCAGACCGGCGTCAGCGCGTCGCCCTCGGCGTCGGTGACGGTGGCGGTGAGCTGCACCGCCTCGCCCGGGCGCACCTTGAGCTCGGGCGGCAGCAGCACCACCGGCGCGGTGTTGGGCCGGCAGCGGTTGGCGTCGGCCACCACCGCCGAGAACGGGTGCATCACCAACCCCTCGACGCCGATGTCGTCGAGGTCCCACGAGCCCACCGCCGCGGCGTCGTCCGAACCCACGCGGAAGCGGATCTGGATGTCGGAGTTGGCGAAGGTGGTGCCGAGGTTGATGGCCTCCTCCACGAAGGCCGGGTGGTCGAGGCTCTGGCCCACGTACGCCAGCCGTCCGGCGAGCGGGTTGGAGCTGGGGAAGAACTGGCTGCCGAAGGCGCGTCCCGCGTAGAGCTCTCCGCCGTAGCCGGGCGCCGCGACCGGCTGCCAGTCGTCCTCACCGGCCTTCGAGACCTCGATGACCGCGCCGTCGAAGTACTCGCCCGACGGGTCGGCCTCGAAGTCGTGGCGGTGCTTGAAGAAGAGGATGAGCGGATCTCCGCCCACGCTCAGCACCGGCGAGGTCAAGCGCACGTCGGCCGGCGCGCTGGAGGTGGGCCCCAGCCAGAAGTGGTTCCCCGCCTCGTCCTTCGCCACGCGCCACGCGCCGCCGGTGACCAGGCCGGGCGCGGCGTTCTCCGAGGTGGTCCACTCCGAGGGCGCCTCCACGTCGTCGAGGCTGGTGTAGCCGCGCGCCACGTCGGCGTTGAGGCGGAAGATGCTCTGGCCCGTGGCCTTGCCTCCGTTGAGGAGCGAGGCCTGCGCCACCTCCACCCCGATGGTGGTCAGCCGCACGCCCTTCACCAGCGCCAGGGCCACGGGGAACTCCAGGGTGACGCTGGCGTAGGGCTCGAGCGCCGGGAGCGCCTTGCTGGCCCCGTCGGGGAAGCTCAGCCCCTCCTCGCTGGAGTTCACCGACACCGTGCCGTCGTTGAGCGCCCCCACCCCGATGTTGCGCACGGTGACGCGCAGCACGCCCGTCTCCTCCGCGTCGAGGGTGCCGTCGGCGTCGCAGCTCTCGCCCGAGTCGTCGAGCGCCACCTGGGTGATGGACACCTCGTTGCCCACCTCGAAGCTCTCGGTGAGCGGGCTGTTGCTGGTGGAGTCGACCGGCGGCGCCACCGCGCGGATGCCGAGGCCCCGGCGGGCGAAGGCGGTCCAGGCCCGCGCGTAGTCCGCCGGGTCGCTCGCGGCGATGGCCGCCAGCAGCGCGTCGCGCGCGTCGACGAAGGTGGGGATGTTGGGCGTGGCCTTGTAGCCGCCCACCAGGTAGCGCTTCATGCGCTCTTGCGCCTCGGCGAAGGGGTGCGCCTTCAGCAGCTCGACGTAGACCTCCCACAGCATCACCGCCCACACCTCGCCCGTCGCGTGCACGCCCTGGTTCGCGGTGGTGAAGGCCGTGGGGACTCCGGTGGGGAGCGCCTGCCCCGCCGCGATGTGCCGGAAGGTGAGCGGGTTCTTCCCCATGTCGATGGACAGCGGGTACCGCCGCAGGCCCCAGTAGTAGGCGTTGGTGTCGGTGACGAAGGCCGCCCAGCCCGAGAGCGAGTAGGCGCCGGTCCAGTTGGCGTTCGACGGGAGCTGATCATCGCCCTCGCGGACGATCATCAGCGCGGCGTGGAAGTCGCTCCACCCCTCACCCATGCCGCCCGCCTGCTGCCCGGCGAGGCCGTTGGCGTTCCCGATGAGGCGGTTGGAGACATAGTGACCCCACTCGTGGGCCACCACGCCGGTGTCGAGCGTGCCGTCGCGCGGCGAGGTGAGCTCGCGGTTCATGGTGCCGTTGAGCGTGCTGCCGGCCAGCGCGCTCTTGAGCGCGGTGCCGGAGTTGCGCGAGATGCCCAGCGTGGGGATGGTGATGGCCACGGTGGGCGTGCCGCTCAGCTCGAAGGAGAAGCCGCCCTGGTTGTTGGCGATGAGCACCCCCACCGCGCCCAGCGCCTGCGCGCGCTCCACCTTCTCTACGAAGCTGCAGGTGCCGCGGTCGACGACGGCGATCTTCCCGGCGTAGTCGCCCAGCCAGGTGCCGGCGCCGCAGCCGTCGTTGGGCGTGGTGTCCTGGTCGTTCACCAGGATGAGCTGCCCGGTCACCCGGAAGGACTGCGGCCCGAAGGTGGCACGGCCGCGCACGCCCACGCCGCCGTTGCTCACCGCAGGCGTGGTGGTGACGAAGGCGTTGTCGTCGCCCGTGAAGATGTGCATCTGCATGCGCGGGCTGGCGCCGTCGGCCGGCGTGTACATGCTGGCGTTGTTCTCGGCGCTGCTGTCCTGCGCCTCGGCGAGGAGCGGATCTCCCTCCACGCCGCCGCGGCCCAGGTTGCTCGCCTGCGCGTTCCCGGCGGCCTCGTCGAAGCCCACGTCGTAGTACCAGTCGTGGAAGAAGTTGGTGGCGAAGAAGAGCTGCGTCACCGCCGCCTTGCGCTGCGTCTCGTCGGCCGCGGGCCCCAGCGCGAAGTCGTAGGTGTAGTCGAACACGCCCGGCGAGGTGACCCCGGCGATGACGTCGCCCGCGCCGAAGCCGTCGCCCGAGGCGATGTCCGCATAGGCAGAGACGTTGTTGCCGGTGGTGGTGGTGGCGCCCGGCGCCAGCCACGCCGGTGGAGAGGCCAGCGTGCTCGAGGCTCACCACCTGCTGCGCGGCGTGGCCGGGGTCGTAGAGATCGTTGGTGCCGGTGGGGTGCGGCGTGGCGCCGATGCCCTGCGGGCCGTCCCAGGGGACGAAGGGCGCGGTGGCGTCGGCCCACACCCGGTAGTCGAAGTGAGAGACCTGGTCGTGGCGGTAGAGCACCGCGCCGTCGGTGGCCGAGATGACGTACGAGAACGAGCGCTCGGGCAGATCCAGCTCCACGTAGAAGCCCGGCTTCAGCCCGTCGGCCAGCGGGAACCACACCGCCTTGAGCCGCGCCGGCGTGCGCGCGCCGGGGAAGTCGAAGTGCGTGTAGCCCGACGTCGAGAGGCCGCGGCGCTTGAGCGCCCCCACGTCGAAGGCCTCACCGCGCAGATCGCTCAGCGCGGCCGTCACCGCGGAGGCGTCGGTGAGCGAGAACTCCCCCAGCGTGCGCACCACCGGCGTGAGGTAGCCCGCGATGGCCACCAGGCGGCCGCGCGCGTCGAGCACCACCTTCACCTCGTCGCGGAACACCTCCGCGCCGTGGCGGCGCTGCGAGAAGGTGACGATGACGGGTCCACCGTCGTGCCGCTGATGGAGGCCGGTGAGCTCCGCCGCCGCCACCTGCGCGTACGAGAGCCGGTAGAGCGCCGCGTGCTCCGCCAGGTAGCGCCGCGCGGCCTCCTGCGGCTTGAGCCCCTCGTCGAGGAAGGCCCGCCCCTCGGCGGCGCGCGCCGACCAGAAGAACTTGGGCACCCCGAAGCGGGGCTCCACCGAGCTCACCACGCCGTCAGCCAGCCGCGCGCCGCTCTGCGCCGGGAGCGCCTGCACCTCGAGCACCGCGCGCCGCTGCGTCTCCGCCAGGAACGCGTCGTACTCCGCCGGCGCCGCCCACCCCGCGGTGGACGTCAGCAACAGCACGGTCGAAAACATTGGCTTCATCATGTGAGCGCTCTCCGGTGGCAGAAGACGGCCGCGCGTGTAGCGACAATCTTTCGGCAGATCAACCCAACCCTTAGCAATTTCAATATGTTACATGCCAGAAAACTGGCGCTGTGACACGTGTGTCAGGCAGGTGTCGCCGGGGCCACGTCATTCTCGGCGGTTGAGTCGGGCGTAGGCGCCCCCTCGCGCCAGCAGCGCCTCGTGCGTGCCCTGCTCCACCACCCGGCCGTCGGCCAGCACCGCTATCTGGTGGGCGCGGCGCACGGTCTCCAGGCGGTGCGCGATGACGATGGCGGTGCGCCCTTCCAGCACGGTGTCGAGGGCCGCCTGCACCTCGCGCTCGCTCTGGGGATCGAGGCTGCTGGTGGCCTCGTCGAGCACCAGCACCGGCGCGTCGGCCAGCACCGCGCGGGCCAGGCACAGCCGCTGCTTCTGACCGCCGGACAGGGTGACGCCTCGCTCGCCCAGCGGGGTGTCGAGGCCCTGCGGGAGCGCGTCGACGAACTCGAGCGCGTGCGCCACCCGGAGCGCGTCCCGCAGCGCCGCCTCATCGGCCTCCGGGCGGGCCACCCGCAGGTTCTCGCGCACCGAGGTCGAGAAGAGCAGCGGCTCCTGCGTCACCAGCGCGAACTGCGCGCGGAGGCTGTCGCGGCTGGCCTCCCGCGCGTCGACGCCGTCGAAGGTGATGACCCCGCGCGTGGGCTGCTCCAGGCCCAGCAGCAGCGAGACGAGCGTGCTCTTGCCCCCTCCGCTGGGGCCCACCACCGCGGTGAGCTGTCCCGCGGGAATGGTGAGGTCGAGCGAGTCGAACACCGGCGTGGCGCCCCACCCGAAGGCCACGTCGCGCAACCGCAGCTCGCGCGCGAGCGGCGGCAACCGGCGCGTGCCCCCCGGCGGGCAGGCGGGCAGCGCGAGGAAGCCGTCGATGCGCTCCAGCGCCGCGCTCGCGGAGATGGCGAACTGGCTCACCCGGCCCAGATCCTTGGCCGGCTCGTACATCAGCCCCAGCGCCGCGATGAACGACACCAGCGCCTCGGCGTCGACGGACTGCGCCCCCAGCGCCCACGCCAGAGAGAGCGCGATGGCGCCGGCGGCGAAGAGCTCCATCACCGCGGGCACCGCGGCGCGGGTCCAGGCGGCGCGCACCAGGGAGCGCTCCAGCGTCGCGGTGTGGGCGGTGAAGCGCGCCAGCTCGGCGGCCTCGGCGTTGAAGGCCTGGAGCGTGCGCAGGGCGCCCAGCCCCTCCTGCACCTGCGCGGCGATGCCGCCCTGCGCCGAGAGCCCCTCGCGGGTGCGCCGCAGCAGCGCCGACGACAGCCGGGAGACCGGCCACACGGCCAGCGCCGCCAGCACCGAGAGCTTCCACGACGCCGTCACCGCCACCGCCGCCAGTACCACCAGCTGCAACGAGTCGCGAAGCCAGCTGGCCACGGTGTAGGTCGCGGCCTGCTCCACCGCCGCCACGTCGGTGGTGAAGCGGGAGAGGAGATCGCCCGCCAGCTGCCGGCTGCGCGCCGACGGCGAGAGCGCCAGCAGGTGGGCGAAGATGCGGCGCCGCAGCGCCACCACCACCCGCTGCCCGAAGAGCCCCGCGAAGTAG
>CALNBU010000141.1 GCA_937875615.1 uncultured Archangium sp. | reverse complement strand
GACACCGGCTCCAGCCGGAGGCTGATGATGCCGAAGTCGAGCCGCCGCACCTCGCCGCCGCGCGATGGGCTCTGCTCTACCAGCGTGCCCTCACAGCCGCCGACGTGCCCGCGGGCGGAGGCGGACAACACGCCGCTGCTCTGGGTGTCCAGCATCACCGCCACCGTCAGGCCCTCGGTTCGCCCCGGCGTGACGGCCAGCTCGGTGCGCTCGGTGACGTCGCCGGAGGCCTCCACCACGATGCAGTCGCTGCGGGTGCCGCCGGCGGGCATGGTGACGTCGATGCGCAGCGCGCCGTCCGGAGCGCAGTTGGCGAGCACCAACAGCGGTAGCGTCCACCTTGAGAACGAGCGCGTCACCGGCCGCCAGTCTTGCACGGCGCGCGCTGCGCTGCACGACCACGGGACGTCGGCGCAGGACCTACAGGGTGTGCCGGGTCAGCGGGTAGGGGACGAAGTGCACGTCGCGGAAGCCGGCGGTGATGAGCAGCGCCCGCACCTGACGTTCCGCCGCCGCGCGGGCGCGCGCCTGGAGCGCGGCGTCTGACTGGACCTCGCGCTAGAAGGCCTCCTGCGCCAGCTGAAAGAGGCGGGCGGTCTGCGCGGAGTCGAGGTTGGAGTCGATAATCTCCGTGTCCTGTGGCCGGAGCGAGACCTGGGCCTTGAGCGGCGGCAGCGCCACCTCCACCCGCGCGCCGCGGACCCGCAGCTGCTCAGCGGTCAGCTTCGAGAGGTCGAGGCCCAGGCTGACGTCGGCGAACACCAGCGCCCGGCCGCTGCGGGCCTGCAGGGTGTGCTTCACGAAGTTGAGGACGTCGCCCCACACCGAGGCTGCGGGCTCGGGCTCGGGGGCGAAGGAGACGCGCCGGTAGAGGCGCACCTCGAGCGTCTCCAGCCGCGCGACCTCACGAATCTGCTCCCCCAGCGCCGGCGCATCGGGCGCGGTCTGCGCCGGGCGCCCCCACAGCCACGCGACGCCGAAGCCGGCGGCGGCGGCCAGCACGACCAGCGCGATGCGCGGCAGCCCCTGCATGCGCCCATCGTCTCATGTTGAATCGGAAAGCCACAGCGTGCGTTGATGCAGGTCAGTTCCCGCCCGCTTCGAGAAAGGTCGCCCCATGAATCGCACCGTGACGTTGCTCTCCCTGCTCTCGTTGACCGCGCTCGCGCAGGACGCCGCGAAGGTCGACCCCGCTGAGGCGCCGCCCAGAGAAGGGGCGTCGACGGTGACGCGCAAGGGCAGCGGAGAAAAGAAGGAGAAGCCGACGGAGGAGACTCCCGCCCCGGCGCCCGCGCCCGCCCAGGACAAGCAGCCGTAGCGCTCAGGGGACGAAGCCGAAGCCGCCGTCGGTGTCGAAGGTGTTGCGGAAGGTGTTGCTGGGCGATGGCGCGGCGAGGAGCTCCAGCCGGTCGACGCGGCCGAGGTCGAGGCCGCCGTTGGTCACCTGCCAGTTGGCGTTCCCCAGCAGCGGCACGTCGCGGGTCTGGTTGGTGGCGCCCAGCAGCGCCGGTCCGGAAGGCGTGAGCCGCAGGAAGGTGCCGTTGGCGCCACACAGCTGCACGGTGAGCGTCGCCATGCGCCCCGGCGCGTTCCAGAAGCTGGTGCCGCTCACGTAGGTGGAGAAGAGCGAGAGGTGCAGGGTGGGGTGCTTGCGGAGGTCCCAGAAGGTGCCCGCGGGCGCGTCGGCGTGCAGCACGTGCAGGCCGCTGGGGGTGTTGGTGCCAATCCAGCTCGGCGCGAGCCACGCCATCTTCTCTGACTCTTCATCGCGCAGGCAGCCCGGCGGTGGCGCGTCTCCGCCGTGGACGCTGAAGGCCCCGATGGACACGCCCGGCGCGGTGATGAAATCGCGCGGCCCTCCGCACCCCGGCGGGTTGTCCGTGGTGCCATCGCAGTCATTGTCGAGGCCGTCGTCGCAGACGTCGGTCGAGGGGAGCAGCCGCGGGACACACACCCGCTGGAAGTCTCCGGAGGTGGTGGGGAGGCACTGCCAGCCGCCCTCGGCGCACACGCCCAGGCGACCGGTCTCGCAGGGGAAGCTCCGCCCGTCGCCGCTGCCGGGGTTCTCCGAGTCGCCGAAGGGGCCGTCGTCGGGCTGGCCGTTGCAGTTGTTGTCGACGCCGTCGCACAGCTCGACCGCGCCCGGGAAGATGGTGGCGTCGCCGTCGTCGCAGTCGCCGCCGCGCGGCGCGTAGCCGTCGGGGCGGATGCAGGCCGTCGTCGAGACGCTGGTGCCGAAGTCGTCGCCGTCTTCGTCGAGGTACCAGACCTCGAGCGGCAGCCCCTCGTCGGTCTCTCCATTGCAGTTGTCGTCGCGCGCGTTGCAGCGCTCGTTCATCAGCGGGCCGATGAGCGGGTCGAGGTCGTCGCAGTCGTTGTCCTGGGTCACCCAGCTCCCGTTCTGCGGCGGGCGGCAGAAGATGCGGCCGGTGGCGGTGGCGCCCAGCCGGTCGCCGTCGCCGTCGAAGTAGTACGGCTGCGGGTCGCTGCCGGGTGGGCAGGAGCCGTTGCTCGGCAGGGTGGGGCACTCGGGCTCGCCGCCGGGCTGGCAGCACACGCCGTCATCGCAGGTGAGGCCCTCGGCGCAGCCGCCGTCGGGCTCACAGGCCCACGGTCCCTCTGACCGCCAGCCGGTGAAGACGCAGCCGCACAGCAGCACCGGGAGCAGCGCCAGCGCCCTCACGGCGAGAACCCCGCGTCGGCGAAGGTGATGGTGAAGGCCCCGCTGGTGTTGAAGACCAGAATCTCCACGCTCCGGGTGTTGGTGGTGTCGAAGCCGGAGCCGGCGCCCACCGTCCAGCCGGAGCCGCCGCGCAGCGGGACCGCGCCGGAGAAGGTCTGCTGGCCATCGTGCAGCCCGTCGGTCGACGGCACGTAGCGGATGAGCTCGTCGGGCTCCTCGCCGCAGAGGTACACGCCGGGGTCCCGGGAGTCGTTGAGGGCGCCCCAGGTGGTGGAGTTGGCGGTGAAGTCGAACCGCAGGGTGGAGTCCACGCGGCTCATGTCCCACATCCCGCCGTCGATGGGCTCCACCACCAGGACGTGGAAGTTGCTGCCGCTCCGCCCGGTCCACACCGGGCCGTCCACGGTCTCCGGGAGGCCCGCGTAGCCGGTCTGACAGGCGGTGCCGGTGCTGCTCGCCAGGGCCAGCTTCGCGGTGATGCGCGCGTGCGGCGAGAAGAACGACTCCGGGCCTCCGCAGTCGGGCCGCTCGTCGACCGCGCCATCGCAGTCGTTGTCGAGGCCGTCGCACAGCTCGCGGGCAGGCGCGTTCGCGCGGCGACACATGCGCGCGCCCTGCGCACAGTGCATGGAGCCGGTGCCGCACACGCCCTGCTCTCCGGTGAAGCAGGGGAAGGCGTCGCCGGTGTCCGCGAAGCCGCCGTCCATCTCGTCGTCGCGCACGCCGTCGCAGTTGTCGTCGATGTTGTTGCACAGCTCCGGGGCCCCCGGGTGCCTGCCCGGGTCATCGGGCGCACAGTCGTCGTCGTTGGTGACGTAGCCGGGGGGAGACGCGCAGGCGGCGAGGCCGGCGTCGGGGGTGCCGTAGTCGTCGCCGTCCTGGTCGGGGTAGTAGGGCCCGTTGTTGGGGAGCCCGTCGTCGCGCACCCCGTCGCAGTTGTTGTCGAGGCCGTCGCACAGCTCTTCGGTGCGCAGGTTGACGAGCGGGTTGGTGTCGTCGCAGTCGGTGCTGTTGTCGACCCAGCCGCTCGGCGTCGCGCAGCGCAGGACGGTTTCGTTGATGTTGCCCTCGCCGTCTCCGTCGCCGTCGAAGAAGAACAGTCGCGCCGTCCCTCCGTCGGGGCAGAGCGTGCCGAGTGGCAGCGTGGGGCACACGGGGGTACCGCCTTTGACGCAGCACACGCCCTCGTCGCACGCGTAGTCGAGCGGGCAGGCGCCGTCGCTGCAGGCCCAGGGGCCCTCGTGCTTCCAGGGCGTGAAGCAGCTGCTCGCCAGCAGCAGCAGGGCCGCGCCGTGCGCGCGCATCAGTTGGCCGCCGCGTCGATGATGAAGAGGACCACGCCCGTCACCACCAGGCCTGCGCCCACGCCCAACAGCACGTTGCCGGTGTCGGAGAAGGACTGCGCCTCGGCCTGGCGGCGCTGCACCTCGACCAGCGTCTGGCAGTCGCGCACGTCGCCCTGGCAGGGCGTCAGGCCGTTGGCGGTGTTCTTGCTCAGCGCGCCGGCCACCAGCCCGCCCGCCAGCGTCGCCGCGCCGGCCATGAAGGTGCCGTAGCTGACGCCGCGGAGCGCGGTGAAGCCAGCGGGGGCCTTCCCGGCCACGGCCTGTTGCGGAGACTGGGCCTCGACCTTCACCCGGCTGCCCTCGGGCACCTCGAGGCGCTGCATCACGGCGTGCCCTTCGGGGAACACCACGTCGACCTGGTGGGTGCCTGCGGGCACCGCCTGCACCTGGCCCGGCTGGGCGGTGGCGAGGCGCCCGTCGATTTTGACCGTGCTGCCGGGCTCGACCTGCAGGCGGAGGCCGCCGAAGCCCTTGCGCGCCCACGCCGGCAGCAGCGCTTCCAGCGGCGCGCGCACCGCGTTCTCGAGGTTGTCGAGGGTGGTGTCGAACTGCCGCACCCCGAGGCGCTCGCCTTCCAGCCACAG
>CALNBU010000140.1 GCA_937875615.1 uncultured Archangium sp. | reverse complement strand
GACTCGTCGGTCACCCGGTAGAGCATGATGGTGTCGTTGGAGTGGAGGAAGAGCTCGCGGAAGCGGCGCTCGGACTCGGCGAGCGCGGTTTCGAGCTTGAAGCGCTCGGCGCTCTCCAGGGCCAGCGACACCAGGTCGGCCAACGCGCCGGCGAAGGACTCTTCGCCCGGGTGCCAGCGGTGGGGCCCGCCCACGTACTCCAGGCACAGCGCGCCCTTGAGCGCGCCGCGGAAGCGCACGCCGACGTCGATGGTGGCGCCGACGTTCTCGGGCTGGAAGTAGCTGGCCAGCAGCTGCTGGCTCCGCTCGTCGACGGTGACGTCGGGCACCACCAGCATGCGGGTGGCGCCGAGGGCCTCGAAGTATTCGCGGCTGCCGTCGAGGCGCAGGCGCTTGCCGGAGGTGTGGGTGCGGCTGCGGACGTCGTAGAGGTCGATGAGCTCGAGCCACTGGCCGGTCTCGTCGTACAGCCACACGCCGCAGCGCGAGGCCTGGATGCCGCGCACCGCGACCTCGTTGAGCTCGGCCATGCAGGCCGCGAGGTCATCGCCGCGGAAGAAGCGCGGGCTGCGCGCGAGGCGCAGCAGCTCCTCGGTGCCGTCGCGCCAGCGCTGCTCGAGCTGCGTGGCCTCGCGGCGCTCGCGCTCCACCCGCGTCACCACCGAGGCCAGGCCGGTGAAGTCGGGGCGGAAGAGCCAGTCGTCGCCGCCGTCGGCGAGCCAGCGCTTGACGAGCGTCTCCTCGCGGAGGTCGGCGAGCGCGAGCAGCGGCGGGTGCTGGCGGGCGGAAATCAACCATTCGCGCCAGGCCACGGCGGAGGTGGTGTCGGTCAGGGACACCACCACCAGGGCCAGCGGCGGGAGCTTCAGTCGCCTGGCCTCGTCGAGGTCCTGCGCGCGCAGCACCTCGCAGTCCCGTCCGGCGGCGCGGAGGTCGGTCTCCAGCCGCAGGGCATCAGCACCTGACCCACCGGAGAGGAGTACGTGCCGCGCGTCGGTCATGACCTGAAGCGCGGACCCTAACACGCCCGGGAAGGCCGGGCGCCACGCGGCAGATTACGACAGCAGCTCTGACCGACCGACGCCCGCGGCTTCGACGCCGGCGGTCATCTCCAGCAGGTTGCGCTGTACCACCAGGCAGCTGCCCGAAGAGGAGCTCCCGCGCACCAGCAACAGCGGCGCGGTGGAGTGCGCGAGCATGGTCAGCGCGTCCAGCACCGCGGTAGAGGGTTCGACCTGAACGCCGGGCACCACCGGCAGCTCGTCGGCGGTCACCAGCGGCGAGTGCGCGGCCATCCAGTTGGCGACGCTGGTGAGCTGGACACCGCGGACGTCGCCTGTTGCCTCACGTACCAACACATACCGGGCACCTGCCCGGGCGGCGAGCTCTGCTACGCGCGCCACTGAGGTGTTGCTGCCGACAGCCACACAATTCTCGAGGGGTAGATCGCGGATTTGGAGCATGACCACCAACGATGCACGTCCGGGGCCAATCGCTAACATCGGGTGATGTGGTGGCAATGCGGTTGAAACAGGCCCTTCACGGGCCCACTTCTTTCAGAAGTGAAGTGCGAATTGCAGTTACGGGTCAGCTTTGACCGCGGCATCCGCGTCGTCGTCGGGGGCCGGGCGCGGCGGCCAGCCTCCGCTGTCGGCGAGCTGAAGCACCCGTTGGCGCAGGGTGTCCCAGGCGGGCTTTCGTGTGGAGAGGTCGGAGGTGAGCCGACTTCCGGGGTTGAAGTACCGCGCGAACCCACCCGCGGCGATGAGCTGCGCGCCGGCCAGCGCCAGCAGGCCCAGCGTCGTCGGGCTGGCGGTGACCAGCGCGCGCACCACCAGGATGACGGCCTCCAACACCGCGAGCGGGCCCAGCAGGTTCCAGGTGTCACCCCAGCGCTTCGCCGCGTCGGGCCACACCACGCTGACGGCGTAGTCGTGCGCGAAGCGCAGCGCGGCCTCATCGAGCTCGCCCAGCCGCGCGCCCTCGTCCTTCAGGGCCTGCCGCGCGCGCGCAATCAACTGCCAGGTGGCGAAGCTCAGCACGGTGAGGCAAGCGAGGAACGGGAAGGCGCCCCAGAAGGGGAAGGCGGCCCAGGCGAAGCCCGAGAGCACCAGCAGGATGCGCAGCGTGGAGACCGACGGCATGGGTGGGCTTCTACTCCGCCCGGCGCGCGACGCGCTCGACCCATCCGTCCGCGGCGGGGAAGGCGGAGACGACCTCGCCCGGTGGCTCCGAGGCGGAGCGGGTCCACACCGTGACGTGGAGCGCGGTGCCGTCGGCGAGGGTGTGGTGCTCGTCGTCGTCGGGTGGCGCGGGCTCCTTCACCCTGGGGTCCGGCTCGAGGAACAGCACCAGCCAGCGAAGCCCTCCGGCCTCGGCCTCGTAGTTGACCGCGAGGCCCCCGGTGCGGAGGCTCCACCGCGCGTCACCGGTGAGGTCCATGGCCGGCCACGCGCCAGTCTCCGCGCGCAGGGCCTCCGCCGCGCCGATGCCCTCGCGGACCCGGTGCCAGCGCGCCTGCTGCGCCGGGTCGAGTTCGGACACCGGCCGTTGCCAGGCCAACAGCGGCTGCGCTGGCGCGGGGCGGAGGTGCTTGAAGGCGAGGGCAGCGCCGAAGACGGTGAGGGCCACCGCCAGCCAGAGCATCGACGCGCGATTCATCTGCGGCGCTCATAGGTCAGGCGCCCGCTCCGGCGAAGCGGAACGAGGCCACAGAAGTCTGAGGCCAGGCGGCGCCGCAAGCGACCTGAATACTTGAGGCTTCCTGCTGGCCCGGCGCTCGCATTGAGTGGCGGCCATGAAGACCTCCCCTGCCGTCCGCGTGTGGATTCGTCGTGCGTTGCATGCCTCGGTGCTCGGTCTGAGCGGCTCCGCGCCCAACGCCACCGGGCTCGTGTGCGACGAGCATCGCCCGGCGTTGGCCGGGCTCAATCTCCCGGTGATTCCCGACGTGATGGAATTGCGCTCCCGCTACGACTCCGGCGGCCTGGACAGCACGGGGTATGCCTCCTCGCGGGTGGGGGAGGTGTGCGCCACCGCCACCGACAAGCCCGCCTGCGAGGCGGCCTTCGCTGCGCTGCGTCCATCCGAGGGCTTCCTCATCGAGTGCTTCATGCAGTGCCTGCGGACCTGGGTGGTCACATCGAGGCGCTCAAGGACTTCCTCGGGCCCATCGACACCCCGCAGGAGGCGCTGCTGATGGCGTACGCCCGGGGGTATCGGGTGGCCTGTGGTGAAGACAAGACCATCGGCACGGCGGAGGCCGACGGCGAGGGCTGGAAGGTGCTGGCCACCAGCGGCACCGCCTGCGGTGAGGGCACCGCGCTGCTGCGGCACACCCTCGCGGTGTCGGAAGCCGGCGAGGTGACGGAGACGCCGGAAGAGGGCACGCTGTGGCCCGAGACCTATG
>CALNBU010000139.1 GCA_937875615.1 uncultured Archangium sp. | reverse complement strand
GACGAGGTACACCGCCAGCTGCGGGCTCTGCAGGGTGAAGGTGGCCTGGAACTTCTGGGGCCCCAGCGCGGCCAGCAGCACGCCGTACAGCGGCAGCGCGGCGACGAAGACGCCGAGGACTCCGAGGAAGTGCGCGCGCGCGGAGGGTGAGGCCCGGGTCAGCTGCAGGCCCCGGTACACCACGAAGGGCACCAGGGTGACGGGGATGAAGTACGCGTTGTGCTTGGCGCCCAGCGCCAGTCCGAAAGCGAGGCCGGTGTAGAGCCACCAGCGCGGGCGCTCCAACGCCTGCACGAAGCAGTACACCGTCAACACCCACATGGTGGCGATGGGCACGTCGAAGCAGGCGAGGTGCGCGTGGAAGAACTGCCGCGGCACCACGAAGAAGGAGGCCGCCGCGAAGATGGAGGCGCCCACGCCGAAGCGTCGACGCGAGAGCAGGTACACCAGCGGCGCCAGCCACGCGGCCACCAGGAAGGCGGGGAAGCGGAAGGCGGCGGCGGGGCGCAACAGCCCCAGCTTCTCGGACAGCAGCACGTACGAGATGCCGAAGAGGTTCTTCATCAACGCCGGGTGCTCGTGGTTGTAGTCGAAGGCCTGGGTGGTGGCCTGCTCCGTCACCGCCTGCGACGGCGAGGTGAGCAGCAGCGAGAACCAGCGGCCGTGCGACTCCGCGGCGTGGAAGTAGACGCTCTCGTCGCGCGAGAAGCCCACGGGCTTCTCGGTCAGCAGGAGCGCGAAGAAGGCCAGGAAGAAGAGGCCCCAGGCGATGCGCCGGTCACTCATGGCGCGGCGCCCTGCACCCGCGGCACGAGGCACACCACGCGCGCGTTGGGGTTGTCGGACTGCACCGCGACGCGCACCGTGGCGCCGGCGCGGGCCTCGCCGCCCTCAAGTCGGTGCAGCAGCTCGTCGCCGGGGGCCAGCGTCAGCGCGCTGGTGCGGCCGTCGACCTCCAGCGTCACCACCGTCGGGGTGACGTTGGCGCGGTGCGCGCCATACTCCCAGGGGTAGCCGGCGAGGAGGCTCACCGCGCCGGCCCCCGGCCATCGGCCTTGTTGACGCAAGTCCCTGAATCC
>CALNBU010000138.1 GCA_937875615.1 uncultured Archangium sp. | reverse complement strand
CGTCGGGCAACACCGGCGCGAAGCCCTCGCGGCGCAGGCGCCGTCGCAGCTCCAATTGCAGCGCGATGTTGTGGCGGAGCGTGGTGTCCACGCCCACCGCCTCGTGCAGCGCCAGCGCGGCGTCGAGGCCGTGGTGCCCGGCGAAGCACGCTGGCATCTCCAGCGCCGAGGCCTCGGGGCGGAAGCGCGTGCCGGTGGCGGTGAAGGCCACGTCGTCCTCATCGCTGCGCGTGGCGTGAGCCCAGGTCTGGAACTGCTCCTCGGGGCGCACCGAGAGCCAGCCGCCGAAGGGCAGCGGGTACGCGTCGAGCCAGCGCTGGCCGAGGTGCACCAGGCCGGTGCCGTAGCCCGCCCACAGCCACTTGTGGCTGGTGCCGGCGAGGAAGTCGGCCTGCAGCGCCTGCACGTCGAGCGGCACCTGCCCCAGGCCCTGCGCGGCGTTGATGATGAAGGCCAGTCCGCGGCTGCGGCACAGCGCGGAGACGGCGGCGAGGTCGATGCGGAAGCCGGTGGAGAACTGCACCGCCGACACGGCGATGGCGCCGGTGCGCTTCGTCAGCGCCGCCTCGAGGTCGGCGAGGGCGTAGGTGCCGTCGGGCCGCTGCTTCACCGCCCGCAGCGAGAGGCCGTCGTGCAGCAGCGGCAGGGTGGTGCTGGGGAACTCACCCTCCAGCGTCAGCACCTCGGTGATGCCCTGCGCCTTGAGGAAGTGACCGATGAGGTGGAAGCCGAAGCCGGTGCTCTGGGTGAAGGCCACCTCGCTGGGCTTCGCGTTGATGAAGCGGGCGAAGCGCTCGCGGGTGGCCTCCTTGACCCGCGCCCAGGCCGGATAGCGCGTGTCGCCGTGCTCCAGGCTGTCGCGGAGGAAGCCCTCCATCGCGTCGTAGACGGCGCGCGGGAGCGGCGACGACGCCGACGCGTTGAGCCAGGTGGTGTGCTGGAGCAGGGGGAACTGGGTCTGGCGCAGCTCGGTGGGCGTCATGGGCGGGTCGTAGCGCTCCGCCGCCGTGCTCGCCACCCGCGCCGCCGACGGGGCGTCGGGCCCCGCGCGGAATCCGCTCCCGCTCGCGCCGCGCGGCGGCGTAGAAGAACGGGCGCGTGTTGCCCTTCTTCGCCGCGTTGTTGCTGGCCACCGCCGATGCGGGCGTCGACCCGGTCGATGCGGGGCCGCTCATCGTCCCGCCCTCGGCGAGCTGCGAAGGCGCGCCGGAGTACCCGCCGTCGGAGCGCGCCAGCGGCATCGCCGTCTCGGTGGTGGTGCAGATTTCGCTCGCGGCCGACGGCAGCGTCTCGTCGCGCGAGGTGGTCGAGGCGCCCAGCCCGGCCTTCGCCGCCGCCGCCCGGCGCGCCATCGAGCGCTGCGCCCTGACG
>CALNBU010000137.1 GCA_937875615.1 uncultured Archangium sp. | reverse complement strand
CCCCCTCCGCTGGTGCCGGCCGCGCCGCCGCCGACGCCCGCCCCTGAGCCCAACACGCCGCCGGCGCAGCCGGGCTATCTGCCGGGGACGCCGGGCTCCGGGTACACCTACTCGCCGTACGGAGAAGCGCGGAACCAGCGCAAGGCGCCGGGGCCGGAGGTGGGCCTGATGGTGAGCGAGTCGCTCTTCGGCATGCTGAGCGCAGCGGGCACCACCATTCTCCCGTACTTCCTGCTGGGGCTGGGGGGAGGCATGGACCAGACCGTCTCCGGCATCCTCACCGTGGCGCTCTTCGCGCTGACGCCGGTGGTGGTGGCGCAGACGCAGACCGGCATCGCCAACGGGAGCCCCTTCTACCGGGTGGAGGCGTGGATCCCGTTGCTCACCGGCCTGGTGGCGGAGGGCGCCATCCTGACCACCTACTACTTCGCCAACGGAATGAAGTTCGCGCCGCCGTCTCCCTTCGGCAGCGCCGGGGGCGTGCCCGCCGATCAGAGCGCGGTGGTGTGGCTGTTCGTCGGCTCGCTGGGCCTGGTGCCGCTCCTGCAGATGGCGGCCATCAACCTCTTCAAGTCGCCCAGGGCCGGGATGATGCCCCAGGCCGCCTCGCGCGCCGATCCGCACAGCGTCACCCTCGGCGCGCCCTCGGTGGCGCCGGTGATCTCGCAGGTGAACGGCGCCACCTCCGTTGGTGGGCAGCTCCAGTTCCTGCGCGGCACCTGGTGAGCGCTCAGAACAGCCGGTAGCCCACGCCCAGCCGCGCGCCCCACGCCGCGCGGTAGAAGGTCGGGTTGCGCGCCTCTTGCGTGGCCTCGAAGCCCACCAGCCCGGCGAGCAACAACGAGAAGCCTCCGCCGAGATGAAACTCAGCGCCCACGCCGACGGTGGGCGTCACCACGAAGCCCCGGGTGGTGAGGGCCACCGACACCGGCAGATCGAGCTGCGCCACGCCGCTGATGGTCTCGGTGAAGGCGTAGCTGGCGAGGAACCCGACGCGGGGCCGCAGCCCGATGAAGTCGAAGTTGGTGAGATCGAAGTAGGTGGCGCCGGTGTTGAACTCCACCCCCAGGCTCAGCAGCGGCGCCAGCCGCAGCCCCTGGCGCTGGTACACCGGGAACTTCAAGGCCACGTCGCCGATGAAGGAGACCTTGAACAGGTTGAAGCTGGCCCGGCCGTCGAGCTCCAGCACGCCGAAGCCCTGCCGGTAGCCGACGGCCACCTCCGGCGCGCCCACGAAGCCGTAGAGGGCGTTGGTGCCGGCGGGCAGGGCGGCCGGCGCCGCCGCGCCACCGGTGGTGCGCGGTTCAGGGGTTGCGGCCAACAGGGAGATCAGCAGCGCGGGAATCATGCACCGACAACGTACCTGTTGCAGGCTGTTGGTCATTTTTTTGACCAGCCGTCCGCGCCGCCTCAACCTCTGCTCCATGCACGCCACCAGACGACGAGACCTGGGCCGACGACGTTTCCCGCGGTTCCAGCTCGACGTGGACTGGTTCGTGAAGTCGCCGCTCGTCTCCGCCCTGGGGCGGGGCCTCGAGCTCTCGGCCCACGGGGCGCTGCTCCCGGCGAGCTGCGCCGGCGCCTTCGTGGGGGAGGTGACGCTGTACCTGTCGCTCCCGGCGCGCGAGAAGATGTTCGAAGCGCGGTGCACCGCGCGGCAGCGCGAGGGCCGGTGGCTGCTGCTGTTCGAGGCGGTGTCGCCGGCGGATCTCCAGCTGCTGGCGCACACGGTGCAAGACGAGGGAGACAGCCTCCCGGACTTCGCCCCCGGCGGGGCGCCGGCCGAGTCGGACACGAATCATCTGTAATTCCGCAGTCATGGCGGTTTGAAACGCACGCCGCACCACGTTACAAGTGAGCCTGCATCCTACGGAGGCTCACATGGCAGAACTGCAGCGATCCAGCTCCACTCCTCACGTCGCGCCGCGTGCCGCCGCGCGGCGCCCCATGGCGCTGGTGATGGACGCCGACGCCTCGGGACGTTCGGTGTTGGACGTGGCGCTCAGCCGCGATGGCTTCGAGGTGTGGAGCGCCGGCAGCCCGACCGAGGCGCTGCGCCTGCTGACCGGGCGGGTGCCGGAGGTGATCATCCTCGGCGGCCTCGGTCGCGACGAGGGCTTCACCTTCGCCGCGACGCTGCGCGGTGAAGATCGACTGTCGTCCGTGCCGGTGTTGTTGCTCGCGCCTCAGGGAGAGCGCGATCTGGAGTCGCTGGCCGAGGTGATGGGCGTCGACGTGGTGCTGCGCAAGCCCGTCTTCGCGCGCGACGTCACCGCGCTGGCGCGCCTGGAGCTGGCCCGCTCCGGGGAGGGCCCGCTGACCTTCGAGGCCGCGGAGCTCCCGCCCGAACAACTCCTCCGCGCGCTGCTGTCGGCAGGGAGCTCGGGCCGGCTGCTGCTGGCCGCGGACCGCGCCGAGCTGCGCTTCACCGCCGGGCGGTTGGTCGAGGCGCGCTTCGGCCCGCTGCGCGACTCTCTCGAGGCGGTGGTGCGCGCGCTGGCGCTGACCCGCGGGCGCTACACGGTGCACCTCGAGCCGGTGCGCAGCGACGAGCTGGTCTGTCGGCTGCGCGACGTGGTGGAGCGGGTGGTGCCGCGCATCGCCCGCTGGCAGCGCGCGCTGGCCAAGTCGCTGCCGCTGGACACCCGGTTGACCATCGACTTCTCGCGGCTGGCGGAGACCCGCGGGCTGCCCGACGGAGTGGCGCAGGTGCTGCAACTCTTCGATGGCTTCCGCACGGTGGAGACGGTGCTGTTGGACAGCCCGCTCAACGAGTCGGTGACGCTGCAGGCCGCCACCCGGCTCTTCCTGATGGGCGTGTTGGCCCACGCCCCCGGCGAAACCCGGGAGCTGGTGGTCCTCCGCCCCATGCCCCGACTCTTCGAGCCCACCGCCAGCGAGCCGGCCGCGCTGATGAGCCAGCTCTTCGAGGGGAATGACGCCGAGCGAGGTGGCGCCGACGCCGCGTCGTCCGACTGGCACGAGCTGGAGCTGGCGCGCCCGCGGGACGACTGGAAGAGCGTCCCGGTGCCCGAAGGCCTCGCCGAGGGGCTCTCGCCCGACGTGCTCCGGCACCTCGATGCCTTCCAGACGCCCATGCAGCGCGACGCCCGCGAAGACGACGCCCCCGTGCCTGTGGCCATCGTCCCTCCGGAGGACGACGCGCCAATCGACGCGCTGTTGCCGAAGCCACGGCGTTGGCCGTGGGTGGCGCTGGCGGGTGGCGCGCTGCTGCTCGCGGTGGTGCTGCTGTGGCCGACGCCACCGGCCGAGCCTCTCCAGGTCGCGGCGAGCCCCGTCGAGGCGCCGGCGCCCGAGCTTCCGCAGCAGCCGGAGGTGGCGCCGGTGGAAGTGGAGCCTGAGGCGGCGGCGGTGTCGCCCGTCGACGTCAGCGAGGACCTCGCGCTGGCCACACGGCTCTACGAGCGCGGCCAGTTCAAGAAGGCCATCGCCGCGCTGGAGCAGGTGACGGCGGCGGATCCGTCGTCGGTGCTGGCCTGGCTCCAGCTGGGGCTGGCGCGCTACGACGCGGGCGACGCCAGAGGCGCCCGGACTGCCGCCGAGGAGGTAGTGCGCCTCGAGCCCGGAAACGCGCGCGTGCAGCTGTTGCTGGCGACGCTGCGCTTCGACGCCCAGGACACGGCCGGGGGCCGCGCCGCGCTGGAGAAATACCTGACGCTGGACCCGACGGGCCCGCACGCCGACGAGGCGCGGGCGCTCCTGCGTTGAGGGCGCGCCGCACGAAATTTCGCTGAAGTGGCGCCGACAAGGTAAACATCTGTTCACCTTGATGCGCGTACTGGGAATCGACCCCGGCAGCCGGTACCTCGGCTATGGCCTCGTAGAGTGGCGTGGGCGCGCCGCTGCGCACGTCACCAGCGGGGTGCTGAAGGCCGAGGCCAGCCAGCCCCTGCACCGGCGCCTGCTCCGGCTGTCGAACCAGCTCCAGGCGGTGTTCGAGCTGTACCAGCCCGACGCGGTGGCGGTGGAGGGTGTCTTCACCCACAAGAACGCCCGCAGCGCGTTGATCCTTGGGCACGCCCGGTGCGTCCCGCTGCTGCTGGCGGCGCAGGCCGGCCTCGAGGTCTACGAGTACGCGCCCTCCCGGGTGAAGAAGTCGGTCGGCGCCGGCGGCGGCGACTCCAAGGACTCCGTGGCGCGCATGGTGGCGCGACTGCTCTCGTTGCCCAACGACTTCCAGCGGGCCGACGTGTCTGACGCGCTGGCGGTGGCGCTGTGCCATGTGCACTCCCTGCGGATGCCCCGGGCGTCCACGAGCGGCGCCAGGCGCGGCGCGGCAGACAGCTTCCTCGCCCGGCTCAAGCCGTCGGTGGTGAGGGCCGCCTCGTGATCGCCCACCTCAAGGGGCTGGTGCTCGAGAAGGGCGCGGCGGAGGTGGTGGTCGACGTGCACGGCGTGGGGTACCGCGTGGCCATGTCGTTGCTGTCGCTCTCGCGGCTGCCCGAGACCGGCGCCGAGGTGTCGCTGCGCGTCCGCACCGTGGTGCGGGAAGACGCGCTCGATCTCTACGGCTTCCTCTCCACGGTCGAAGAAGATCTCTTTCTCCAGCTCACCTCGGTGAGCCACGTCGGGCCGAAGCTGGCCATCACCGTGCTCTCGGGGCTGGAGGTCGACGAGCTGATCGCGGCCATCGCCAGGGGTGACGTGAGCCGACTGACGAAGATCCACGGAGTGGGCAAGAAGACCGCGGAGCGGTTGGTGCTGGAGCTCAAGGACAAGGCGCGGCTGCTCGGCGCCGCCGACGCGCCGGTGAAGGGCGGCAAGAAGAGCACCTCGGCCCGCTCGGAGCTGGTCAGCGCGCTGGTGAACCTC
>CALNBU010000136.1 GCA_937875615.1 uncultured Archangium sp. | reverse complement strand
GTCACGCATCAGCATCTTCACGCGCTACCGGAAGAACTACCTTGACTGGGTGAAGCAGCCCCATGACGAGGCGGCGCGGGCCGCGGCGGAAGCGCGTATCTCCCAAGGCCCACCCCCTGCATCACCTCATTCCGGACGCGGAGGCACAGACGAACCAGCTGGTCCGCGAGGCCATGAAGCGTGTCGAGGGGTAACCGATTGACCGGGGTGTCAGGCGACAGGAACTTTTGACCCCCTTACGTCACTAAAACTGACCCCCTCCGCAGGGCCGGTTTGACTGCTCCGTGAAGCTACGTCAACTCCCTGCGTGCGTTCGCCGGAGCGCGCCCTCGCGGCTTCTTGGCGAGGGCGCGCGGAGGCGATGTCCGAGGCACTGCGCTCGCGTCCGGCTCAGCCCTCGCTGCCAGGCGGCACTCCGCGGCCCAGCAGCCCCGCCTTGCGCTTCTGCCGCAGCCGGTAGCTGTCGCCCTGGATGAGCACCGTGTGGCTGTGGTGCAGCAGCCGGTCGAGGATGGCGGCGGCCAGCACGTCGTCCCCGAAGACGCCGCCCCACTGGCCCACCATCTGGTTGGTGGTGATGAGCAGGCTGCCCCTCTCGTAGCGCCGCGCCACCAACTGGAAGAAGAGGTGCGCGCTTCTCTTCTCGAAGGGCAGGTAGCCCAACTCGTCGATGACGAGCAGCTTGGGCTTGGCGAAGTAGTTGAGCTTGTCCTTGAGGCCTCCTTCGCTCTCGGCCTTGGCCAGCGCCGCCAGCAGCGCCGTCGCGCTGGTGAAGAGCACCGAGTGCCCGGCCTCCACCGCCGCTCGCCCCAGCCCAATCGCCAGGTGCGTCTTGCCCACGCCCGGAGGGCCGAACAGCAGCACGTTCTCGGCCTGAGGGATGAAGCGTCCGGTGGCCAGCTCTCGCACCAGCTTGCTGTCCACCGACGGCTGCGCCTTGAAGTCGAAGTCCTCCAGCGTCTTCACCGCCGGGAAGTGGGCGATGGTGATTCCCATGCTGACGCGCTTCTTCTGCTTGGCCCCCACCTCCTCGCGCAGCAGCGCGTCCAGGAAGTCCAGGTACGTCGGCTCGCCGCGCGCCGCCTCCGAGAGCAGGGCGTCCAACCTCTCCGCCAGGTGGCCCAGCCGCAACCGCCCCAGGTGCTCCAGCACGCGCGCGTGCACCAACTCGTGACTCATGCCGCACCTCGCTTCGCGGCCTGCTCCACCACCTCGGTGTAGACGCCCAGCGTGCGGCCCAGTTCCGCCAGCGCGGAGCTCTTCTCGCCGCTCTCCACGGCATGCAGCCGCCAGAGTCCCTCCCAGTGCGCCGGGTCGACGACGCGGGCGTGCGGCTCCAGGCTGCGTGCGTGGGTGGCCACCACCCGGCCCTCGTGGAAGATGCGCACCTGGGCTTCTGCCACCTGCACCTCGACGCGCTCGCGCACCAGCCGGTGCGGCACGCTGTAGCGCACCGTGTCCACGTCCACGAGCGCGTCGTGGGCCACCTTGCGCGTCAGCCGCTGGTGGCGATGTGGCAGCACTCGCACGGGCAGCGCCCGCAGGGCAGCCTTCTCCTCGCGCTCGAACCGGGCCAAGGGACGCTCGTGCGTGGTGCCGTGTACGCGCTCGTCCGCCTCGCGCATCCACTGCGCCAGGTGGGCCTCCAGCGCGCCGAAGGCCTCGAAGTCCCGGCCCGCCAACGCGTTGCGCTTGACGTACTTGACGCCCGACTCCGTCTTGCCCTTTGTGCGGGCGCGGTAGGGCCCGCACGCCTTGGGCGTGACGTCCCAGTCCCGGCAGAACTGCACCCAGGCCGGGTGGAAGCGCACGGTGCCCGCCTGTCTGTTGTTCTCGTCCACCAGCGGCCGCGCATTGTCGGAGAGCACCTCCAGCGGCACGCCGCCGAAGTGGAGGAAGGCCGCGGCCACGCCTTCGCGCCAGTCATCCCCGCGCTGGTTGAGCAAGGCGCGCACGAACAGACGCCTGGAGAACGAGAGCACGGCCACCAGCAGGAAGACCTTCACCACCTGGCCGCCTACGCGCACCTTCTTCTCGCCGAAGTCCACCTGCAGCTGCTGCCCCGGCTTTGTCTCGAAGCGCACCGTGGCCACCTGCGCCGCGTGCACCTGGCGCCGCTTCTTCTCCACCGCGCGCTGCACGGTGCGCACGCTGGCCTCCACGCCCTCCTGGCCCAGCAGGGCCTGGACCACGACGGCGTTGCCCTCCGCGGCTGCGCCCCACAACTCCACCGCGCGCTGCTGCTCGGCCGCCGTCAGCCGCCGCGCCTTCGGCCGCACCTGCGTGTCGGCCCCGTGCCCTGCACGCAGGTAGCGTCTCACCGTGTTGCGCGCCACCCCCACCTCGCGCGCGATGCGCTTGTGGCCCCAGCCCATCTCCGCCAGCGCGCGCATGCGCCGCACGACTTCCTGCTCGACCATCGACTCCTCCGCTGTCGCGCGGAGGGCTACTACCGCCGTCTCTCCCATTGCTGACTACCTCCCTGGTTTGTAGGCCCGCGGAGGGGGTCAGTTTTAGTGTCGCGAGGGGGTCAATTTTGCTGTCGCTCTACAGTCTGCTTGGGGTCGCCGCTGGACTCCCGATGTT
>CALNBU010000135.1 GCA_937875615.1 uncultured Archangium sp. | reverse complement strand
CCACCAGCCGGCCCCCTTTGTCTTCGAGCCAGGCCTCCAGTTCGCGGCCGCCCAGGCGCCGGCCCACCGCGAAGCCGGCCCAGGCCCAGAGGTTGGCGCTCGCCCACACGATGAGCCACCCCGGGAAGAAGCCCCAGGTGACCCCGGCCGCCGCCATCATCGCCAACGCCGGGAGCAGCACGGTCGTTGCTGTTCCAAACATCAGGAAAAACAACAAGATGGAAACACCGCCCGCACCGAACGCCCGCAACCAGTGCAGGATCTGCTGCGGCTGGAGCGCGTCGCCCAGCGCCCAGCGCGCGGCGGCGGCTCCGACGAGAAGTACGAGGAGCGTTAAGGCCAGCTTCCATCTGCCCGACACGCGTACTCTTTACGCGTTTTTGGGTTGAATCTGCGTGGGCCCGATGAGATTTCCACTCCCATGGCCAAGGACTCCCTCAGCGTCACCGACAACCGCACGGGCAAGCAGTACGACTTCCCGATTGAAAATGGCTGCATCAAGGCCATCGATCTCCGCAAGATCAAGACCGACGACAAGGACTTCGGGTTGATGTCGTACGACCCCGCGTTCCTCAATACGGCCAACACCAAGTCGACCATCACCTTCATCGACGGTGACCAGGGCATCCTCGAGTACCGCGGCTACCCCATCGACCAGCTGGCGGAGAAGTCCACGCACCTCGAGGTCAGCTACCTGCTGCTGAACGGCGAGCTGCCCAGCAAGGCGCAGCTCGAAGAGTTCACCTCCAGCATCACCATGCACACCTACGTGCACGAGAACATCAAGACCTTCATCGACGGGTTCCGCTACGACGCGCACCCCATGTCGATGCTGGCCTCCACGGTGGCGGCGCTCAGCTCGTTC
The DNA here is from genome assembly GCA_937875615.1 of uncultured Archangium sp. Taxonomy (GTDB): domain Bacteria; phylum Myxococcota; class Myxococcia; order Myxococcales; family Myxococcaceae; genus Archangium_A. The sequence continues at coordinate 4,185 of CALNBU010000135.1, read as the reverse complement.
TACCCCGAGGCCAAGAACGTGAAGAACAAGGAGGTGCGGCGGGCGCAGATGATCCGTCTCATCGCCAAGATGCCCACGCTGGCGGCCTTCTCGTACCGCCACAGCCAGGGGCTGCCGTACATCTACCCGAACAACGATCTCTCCTACACCGAGAACTTCCTCACCATGGTGAAGAGCATCGGCAACACCAACTGGCGCCCGCATCCCGCGCTGGTCAAGGCGTTGGATCTGCTCTTCATCCTCCATGCGGACCACGAGCAGAACTGCTCGACCACCGCCACGCGCGTGGTGGGCAGCTCCGAGGTCGACCCGTACTCGGCCGTCGCCGCGGGCATCACCGCGCTCTACGGCCCGCTGCACGGTGGCGCCAATGAAGCGGTGCTGCGCATGCTCCGGGAGATCGGCGACGTGAAGAACGTCCCCGAGTTCATCGCCCGGGTGAAGGCCGGCGACGGCACCAAGCTGATGGGCTTCGGCCACCGCGTGTACAAGAACTACGATCCGCGCGCGAAGGTCATCAAGAAGGCCACCGAGGAGGTCTTCGAGGTCACCGGCAAGAACCCGCTGCTGCAGATCGCGGTGGAGCTCGAGCGCATCGCGCTGCAGGACGACTACTTCGTCAAGCGCAAGCTGTACCCCAACGTCGACTTCTACTCGGGCCTCATCTACGAGGCGATGGGCTTCCCCGCCGACTTCTTCACCAACCTGTTCGCCATTCCGCGCACGGTGGGTTGGGTGAGCCAGTGGGAAGAGATGATCACCGACGACGAGCAGAAGATCGCCCGTCCCCGTCAGGTGTTCCTCGGCAAGCGGCAGCGCGACTACGTCGCCGTCGAGAAGCGCTGACCCTCAGGCGCCGTACAGCCGGGCGATGTGTCCGGCGTACTTCTCCAGCGCCACCTTCCTTCGCAGCTTCAGCGTCGAGGTGAGCTCGCCTCCCTCGACGCTGAATTCGTCTGGGAGCACCTCGAAGCGCTTGATGGTCTCGAAGCGCGACAGCTTCGGGTTGACCTCGCGCTCGATGCGCTCCTGCAGGTACGTGAAGAACTTCGGATCTCCGGCCAGCGCCGCCGGTTCGCTCGGGAAGCCGTGCTTCGCCGCGAAGCCCGCCACCCGCTCCGGGTCCAGGGTGAGCAGCGCGACGAGGTAGTTCCGCTGTTCGCCCACCACCAGCGCGTGGCCGAGGGGATCGAGGTTTCGCAGCAGCCCCTCGATGTTGGCCGGCGAGGTCTTCTTGCCTCCGGAGGTGACGATGATCTCCTTCTTGCGGCCGGTGATCTGCAGGAAGCCGTCTTCGTCGATCTGCCCGGCGTCGCCAGAGTGCAGCCACCCGCCCTCCAGCAGCTCCGCGGTCGCCTCGGGGTTCTTGTAGTAGCCGGGGCAGACGTTGCCGCCCCGCACCAGGATCTCTCCGTCGTCGGCGATCTTCACCTCCACGCCCGGCATGGGGCGCCCGAGCTTGCCCAGCTTCATGGCGCCCGGCACCGACACCGAGGTGGGCCCCGTCACCTCCGACTGGCCGTAGATCTCGCCGATGGGCAGATCGAGCGAGGCGAAGAACTCCAGCACCTCCAGCGAGATGGGCGCGGCCGTCGACACCAGCAGCTTGGCGCGGTCGAGGCCGAGGCGCGACTTCATCGGCGTGAAGACCAGCCGCTGCGCCAACGCGTACTCCCCCTGGAGCAGGATCGACGACTGTCGGTGGGCCATCTGGTCGGCGTGGTAGGCGGCGGCCACGCGCCGCGCCCAGGTCACCACGCGCTGCCTCACCTTCGGCTGCGCGGCGAGCGCGGTCTCCGCCTTCACCTTGATCTTCTCCCACACCCGCGGCACCCCGAAGAACATGGTGGGGTGCACCTCCTTCAGATCTTCGCCCAGCGCCTCGAAGCTGCGCGCGAAGTACACCTGAACGCCCGCGTACACCGGCCCGTAGATGGTGCAGACCTGCTCGGCGATGTGTGAGAGCGGAAGATACGAGAGCACCACGTCGGACTTGTCGACCGAGGCGCACTTCGAGAGCTGCGCGGCGGTCCAGCAGAGGTTCGAGTGCGAGAGCATCACCCCCTTGGGCGCGCCGGTGGTCCCGGAGGTGTAGATCAGCTGCGCCACCGCATCGACCTGCAGCGCGTGGAGCCGATCGTAGAAGTCGCCTTCGTCTCCCGCCGCGCCGCGCGAGACCACCTCCGCGAAGGTCAGGACCCCCTCGATGGGCGTGCTCGGCGCGTCCATGAGGATCACGTGCCGCAGCTTCGGCAGCCGCGGGCGCAACGTCTGCAGCGTGCGCAGGAAGTGCTCGTTCTCCACCACCGCGATGGTGGCCTCACAGTGGCCGGTGATGTACTCGAGCTGCTCCGGAGCCGAGGTGGTGTAGAGCCCGACCGAGGTGCCGCCGCACGCCATCGCCGCCAGCGCCGCCACCACCCACTCCTCCCGGTTGAAGCCGGTGATGGTGAGCGACTGACCCGGCTCGAAGCCCAACGACTGCAACCCCAGGGAGAAGTCCCGGACCCGCCGCGCGTACTGCCGCCAGGAGGTCGGTACCCAGGTCTCGCCCCGCCGGGTCCACAGCGCGGGGTTGTCCTTGAGGCGTTCTGCCTGCGCTTCCAGCGCGTGCACCATCGTCCGGGGAATGTCGTTGGCCATGGAAAGTAGGAGCCTCATTTACTATTGCCCCGCGCCATGGCGACCATCGACTTCACCTGTCAAAAGTGCGAAGGGAACTTCGAGCTCGACTCGCAGGATCTCATCGACGGCTCCGAGAAACTCGGGTGTCCCCACTGCGAGAACAAGCTCACCAAGTCCGCGAACGAAGACTTCGCCGCAGCGCTTGGTGAGTTGGCTGCGCAGCTCGCGGCCATCTCCAAGAAGTTCTCCGCGGCCCTTGAGCTCGACTCCGAAGACCTCGGTTCGACGGACCTCGATGAAGACGAGGACGACGATGACGACGAGGAAGAAGACCTCGACGAAGACGACGACCGCTGAGCTCGTCTCGCTTCGTTGAAGACACACGAAAGCCCGGCCCCCCTCCCAGGAGCGCCGGGCTTTTGTGCATCTACAGCCACCGCTATGTCAGAACTTTGCAGCCAGGTCGGTGATGACCGGGATCTGCCAACGCTCTCCCTTGAGCGCCTTCATGATGCCGATGATGTCGACCACGAGCAGCGCGGGCCCGAGCAGGCAGCCGAGCAGGCCCACGATGGGGATGAGCCCCAACACCACCAACCCCACGCCGACCACGAGGTTGAGCACCAGGCCCTGCTTCGCGTGGTACTGGACGTAGGCGCTGTCCTTCACCGTGAGGAGCGGGATGAGCGAAAGAATGCCGAGGTACGAGAGCACGAGGTGGATCTTGTCCTGCTCACGAATCTGCTCGGCGCCGACGGATTGAATCTGCTGCTGGTCCTGTGGGGTCATGGGCGGGCGATGTTGCGGGAGCGCACAGTCCAAATCAAGGAGTGAACGCTTCTCCTTCGATGACGAACGACTCCAGCTGGCCTGAGCGCCGCGCGGCCGCGCGCAGCGTGTCGCGCTCCGAGGCCCGCAGCTGCGTGCCGGGCGTGAGGGAGACCACCACCTCCCGAAGCGCCGCGGGCGCCAGCTGTACCAGCACGCCCGCCGCGGTCGTCAGCCGGCGCGCGAAGTTGCTGGCGATGACCTCCACGTCTTCACCGAGCGTCACGCGGTAGGGACCGGTGGACTCCCGCTCGCCCTTGAAGGTCTCCGGAAGGGAGAGATCGATGCGCAGCCCGCTGAAGCGCCCGGTGGATGGCTCCTGCTGCAACGAGAACGACACCTCCCCCAGCTCGACGCCCCACCGGCGCACCGCCGGCAACACCGTGTCGGTCGCGCGCGCGGCCTGCAACAACCACGCGGCGGCCCCCTCCATCACGCCGTAGCGAGACGAGAGCTGCACCGCTTCGAAGCCCCGCACCGCCTCGTGCTGCTGCCGCAGGCAACGGATGATCTCCCGGATCACGATGGGGTTGATGAACTCGGTGCTGGCCAGGCCCAGCGCCCGCGCCGCGGCGAAGGACGGCACCCGTTGGAGGCCCTCGAGCTCGCCGTCATCGAAGACCCCCCAGCTCGACACCGTCGCCCGGGCCAACCGCAGCGGCGCGAGCGAGGCGAGGGATCTCCAGTCGGGGCTACCCAGCTCCAGCCGCCGCAGCGAGGTCAGCGCCGATG
>CALNBU010000134.1 GCA_937875615.1 uncultured Archangium sp. | reverse complement strand
CAACTGGCTCAACCGCGCGGGCGCGGGCTTGCCCGAAGAGGGCGCGACGCCGAGCTCGGCCAGCGCGGCGGTGGCGGCGGTGGCTCCGGACTGTGGCGCGGGCCGCAGCGTGTACCTCTACGCGGGCCCTCCGTCGGCGATGCCGACCGGCATGCCGCAGACCACCGGCGCTGGTGGCGCGGTCACCTTCCCGGCGCAGGCCTTCAACGAGGGCGGCCAGTACACGGTGAGCATCGACGACGGCGCCGGCCTGCTGACGCACCAGAGCTTCACCGTCAGCCTCAAGGCGCCCACGGTGGCGGGGCGCTCGCTGCAGCGCAGCGCCTCGCTGGTGACGGCGGTGGCGGTGGCGAAGAACGCGGCGTTGACCTTCGGCGCTGCGGAGGGGAACCGCCGCGTGGCGACGGCCACCGCCGGAGACCTGGTGTTCGGCGACCTCGACGGCGCCCAGGCGGGCGCGCAGTTCCAGCTGGCGCTGACCGGCATCGACGGAGCGCGCGTGGCGCCGTTCAACGCGCGCCTGGAGATTCTCGAGGGGACCACGCCGCTGACCTCCGCGGTCACCGTCGACGCCGAGGGCTTCAACACCTCGCTGCCGCGGCTGACGCTGGCGCACCGCCCCGACGACTCCACCGCGTCGCTGGTGCTGCGGGTCACCAGCCCGGCTGGCAACACCTACACCAGCACGCACATCGCGCAGGTCGACGTGGTGGCGCCGGCGGCGCCGGCGGTGACGCGCACCCTGGCGGCGGCGCGCACGGCCACCGTCAACCTCTCCTGGGACCCCGTCTACGACGACGGCAGCGACGCCTCCAGCGGCGGGCTGGTGGGCCCGGGCGCCGGCTACGACGTGCGCTGGAGCACCTCCTCGGTGCCCTCCAACAACGGGCTGGCGCTGGAGTCCGACTACTTCGGCTCGTCCGCCCGCCAGGACGGCGTGCTGGCGTGGTCGGCGAGCGACGTGGCGCGCTCGCTGCTGGTGCCGCCGCTCAACACCTACTTCATCGCGGTGCGCGCGGTGGATGAGGTGGGCAACTACTCGGCGTACGCGGCGCCGGCGGCGCTCGACAACCTGTGGACGCAGGTGACGGTGGCCAACCCCAGCACCGAGGGCACCGGCGCGCACGCCTTCGGGCAGAACCTGGTGACCGGCGTCAGCCTCAACGGCGACGCCCTGCCGGAGCTCATCGTGGCGGCGCCCTCGCGCGGCGCCGGCTCCACCGGGGGCTCGGTGTACATCTACTGGGGCGGCGTGGCCGCGGACACCGCCACCTGCGTCGCGCCGGCCTGCCAGGAGCTCCGCCCGGACGACGGGGTGGCCGGGCTCTTCGGGACCGACCTCTCGGCGGCGGGCAACGTGGGCGACGTGGCTGGAGAGAGCCGGGCGGACCTGCTGGTCAGCCAGCCCACCTTCCAGGGCAACGTGGGCCGCGCCTTCCTCTACTTCGGCACCACCGGCGCGGCGCTCGACGCGGCCAACTTCGTCGAGTTCCGCGGCGCCAGCGGCGTCTCCTTCGCGTCGGCGGCGCGCATCATCAAGGACCTCGACGGCGACGGGCTCGACGAGCTGGCCTTCAGCGCGCACACCGAGGAGAGCGGCCGCGGGCGCCTCTACATCTTCAAGGGGCGCTCCGCCGACCCGGCCTTCAATTCAGGTACGCCGGGCGCCAACTGGTTCAACTCCCGCACCGGCAACGACAACGGGCGGCTCTACGTGCCGCACACCGCGGCCACCTGGGTGCTGCTGGGGCCCGCTCCGGTGGACAGCGGCGGCAACCAGTTCGCGCGCCTGCGCTGGGGGCTGGTGTCGCTGGGTGACATCACCGGCGACGGGCGAAACGACTTCGTGGTGCCGCAGTCCAAGGACTCCGCCAACGGGAACCGGGTGTTCCTCTACAGCGGCGCCACCGTGGCCGCGTCCTCCGCGCCCCTCGAGGTGTCGTCGGCGCTGCAGCAGCTCCTGGCGCCCGGAGGCAACGCCGGCACCAACACCAACGACGGCTTCGGTCGCGCCGCGGTGGCGGGGCCGCTGGTGGGGGCGACCGGCATCGACCTCTTCGTCAGCCAGCCGCGGCGCGGTCGCATCGACCTCTTCGCCGAGTTGACGGCGACGGGCACCGGCGTCAGCCCGTCGGCCACCATCATGGGCGCGCAGGGGCCGTGGTTTGGCTACCACTTCTCCGCCTGTGACCTGAACGGCGACGGCCGCACCGACCTGCTGGCGGGCGAGGCCCCGACGTCGGGTGGGCGCGCCTTCGTGGTGTGGCAGCGCACCGATGGCACCTTCGAGCCCACGGTGGACCGCATCGCGCCGGCGTTCTGGGCCTCTGAGCTCTCCGAAGCGACGGGCAGCAGCAGGCAGGGCCGGATGACGGCTTGCGACGACGCCAGTGGCGATGGCAATACCGAGGTCATTCTCGGTGACGAGGGATTGAACCGTGTCCGAATCTACCGCTGAGAAGAAGAAGCCGTACCGGGCGCCCGTGGTGCGCACCATCGCCGCGGAAGGCGTGACGATCTTGCTGATCGAGCAGAAC
>CALNBU010000133.1 GCA_937875615.1 uncultured Archangium sp. | reverse complement strand
CGAGGCACGGCTCAAGGCCGAGGCGGAGGGCGCGCGGCTCAAGGCGCTGGCGGCGAGGAGCGGCGCGCGGGCGCGCGCGGTGGGGTTGTTGAGCGACGCCGTACGGCGGCTGATGGCGCTGGCCTCGCAGCTTCGGCCGGAGGCCACCGCCAACGAGTTGCTCGACGCGTGGTGGGCCGCCGTCTCGGGCGCGCTCTCGCCGCGGCTCGGCGCGGCCTCCGTCGATGCGCAGGCGCCGTTGGTGGTGCTGCAGGCCGAGGCGCGGGACCAGGCGGCCTTCGAGGCGCTGAAGGCGCTTGCTGGTGCGCTGCGCGTGGCGCTGCGCACCAGCGGCCTCGGGTCCCAGACGATGCAGCGCCGCGCGTTCGCCCAGTGGGTGCGCGGCGCCGCGGAGGACATCAACCTCGAGGCCGCGGGCCCCCGTGCAGGCGCGGTGTGGTTGCTGGAGGCCAGAGAGCTCGCGGGGCGTCGCTTCGCGCAGGTCTTCGTGGGCGGCCTCAACGACGGGCGCTGGCCCGGGCGGGGCGCGCTCCCCGCGTTGCTCGACGAAGGCGCGCGCGTGGCCTTGAACCGACACCACGACCGGCCGCTCTTCCGCGTCTTCGTGGGAGAAAACGACGGGCGCCTGCCGCTGCGCCTCGCCGAAGACCGGCTGCTCTTCCATTTCTCGTTGAGCGCGGGCGCGGCGGTGACCCTGAGCCGCGCGAAGGCCGACGCCGCGGGTCGCGAGACGCTGGCCTCGCCCTTCCTCGATGCGCTGGGACGGTGCGTGGAGGGCTTCAGCGTGGAGCGCCTGGAGCGGGCCGTGGTGGCGCCGCTGGACGAGGTGCAGACCGAGGCCGAGCTTCGGGTGCGCGCCGCGCTGGAGGCGCTGAGCCCCGCCGTCACCCGGCAGACGCAGCCCGACGGACGGGGCGCGGCCCTCGCCCGGGCCCTGGGGGAAGAGGCGTGGTTCGCGCGCGCGCGTCGGAACGGCGCGGCGGAGGCCGAGCGGCTCCGCTTCTTCAGCGACGCGGGCCAACCGGCCGGGCGGTACTCGGGGCGCGTGGAGGGCGAGGCGCTGGAGACCTTGTCCGAGCGGCTCCAGTTCGACGCCGCGCACGCGCTGTCGTCGCACGAGATGCAGAACTGGGCCCGCTGCGCCTTCCGGGGGCTGGCCGCGCAGGTGCTGCGGCTGGAGGCGGTGGAGGCCGCGGGAGAAGACGTCGACGTGCGCGCGCGCGGCACTCTCTGGCACGAGGCGCTGGCCCGGGTGGTGCCCGAGCTGCGCGACGCGCGGCTGCTGGGGCGGCCGGGCCCCGAGGCCGGGCGGCTGGTGAAGGAGGCGGTCCGGGCCGCGGCGGAGGTGCTGGAGCAGCGCGCGTCGGTGGGGCACCCCGCCTTGTGGACGCTCGCGCAGGACTGGGCGGTGCAGGTGGTGACGCGGCTGGTGACGGGCCACCTCGCGCAGCCCTTCAAGCCACCCGTGTCGCCGACGTACTTCGAGGTGGACTTCGGCACGCCGCGCGCGCCGTCCGCGCTGCGCGAGGTGAAGCTGGGCCGCGAGGCGCCGGTGTACCTGCGGGGGCGCATGGACCGGGTGGACACGGCGCCAGGCACCATCGGCGTCATCGACTACAAGACCAGCGTCTCCAGGACGCTGGCCCGGGACTTCCTGGTGGTGGAGTTCCAGATGGCCTTCTACCTGCTCGCCGCCCGGCAGCTCGAGGCCGACGCGACGCTGAGCGGCGCGTGGCTGGACATTGGGAAGAACGAGCTCAAGCAGCTCCCGCAGCCGGTCGGAGAGGTGCTGGCGCAGCTCGAGGCGTCGGTGCAGCAGGTGCTGAGCCGGCTGCGCGGCGGCGACTTCGGACCCCGGCCGGCGCTGGAGTGCGGCCACTGTGAGTTCAAGCCGGTGTGCAGGATTTCGCAGCGCGCGCTGCTCGACGAGGTGCCGTGAAGCAGCTCGGCTTCGAGTTTCCGTCTGGCGCACCGGCTCCCGAAGAGGCGCCGCCGGCGCCCACGGGCCCGCTGGGCCTCGACGAGGCGCTGCGGCTGGAACGCAACGTCGCGGTGCTGGCCGGCGCAGGGACGGGGAAGACCTACAGCCTGGTGACGATGTGCCTGCATCTCTTGAGCGGCGCGCGGCGGCAGGGGGCCATCGAGTGCGCGCAGCTGGGGCTGTTGACCTTCACCGAGAAGGCCGCCGACGAGATGCGGGGCCGCCTGCGCGCGCGCCTCGACGCGCTGGCCGATGGGGCGGGCGAGGCCGCGGAGCCGCTGCTGCGCTCGTCCTTCGACGCGCTGGGAGCGCCCTTTCCAGCTCCGGCGCGGTGGCGCGCGCTGCGCGACGAGCTGGGCACCGCCACCATCGGCACCTTTCATTCGCTCTGCGCGCAGCTGCTGCGCCGCGCACCGCGGGGGACGCTGGCGCCGACGCACTTCGAGTTGTTGGAAGAACGTGACGCCGCGGCGCAGCTGCGCGACGTGACGGAGCGCGCGGTGTTGGCGCGGCTCCAGCGGGGCGGCGTCTTCAGGCAGCTGGTGGCCGACGTGGGCTTCGACCGGCTGGTGGCGGGGCTGGTTCCGGTGGTGACGCGGCTGCGGGAAGAAGGTGTCGCGGCGGCCACGGTGTCGGTGGGTGACGCGGCGGCGCTGCGGGCGCAGTTCGACGAGGCGTTGGCGCAGCTGCGCACGGTGGCCCGGACGCTGCAGACCGCGCCCGGCAGCAAGCAGCAGGCGCAGCACCGCCGGGTGATGCAGGTGTTGCCGCGCGTCACCTTCGAGAACTTCGAGGCGTTGCTGGGCGAGCTGCGCGAGGCGCTGCACCGGGCGCGCGCCCCGCTCGACGTGTTGCGCAAGGCCTTCGCGCCCGCCGACCAGTCGCCCAACAACCTCTCGCAGCTCTACGCCGCGTGTCTGCTGGCGCCCTTCGAGGCCGAGGTGCGTGAGGTGCTGGGGGACGTGGTGGAGACCTGGGAGGCGACGCTGGCCGGGCGCGGGGTCCTCGATTTCACCGGGCTGTTGGTGCAGACCCGCAACCTGCTGCGCGACCACGCGCCGGCGCGGCTGGCGGCGCAGCAGCGCTTCGGGGCCCTGTTGGTCGACGAGTTTCAGGACACCAACCGGCTCCAGCTGGAAATCGTCCTGCTGCTCGCGGCGGCTCCGGGCAGCGGCGGCTCCACCGACTTCGATGGGCGTCACGAGGCGCCTGCGCCGCGGCCGGGATTCCTCGCGGTGGTGGGTGACCGCAAGCAGTCCATCTACGAGTTTCGTGGCGCGGACGTCAGCGTCTTCGAGGTGATGGCGGGCCTCATCGAGCGTCACGGAGGCGGGCGCGCGTACCTGCGGGAGTCGCGGCGCTCGGCGGCGCCGCTGCTGGCCCACTTCAACGCCGGCTTCGCGCGGTTGATGGGCGAGGCGGCGTTCCCCTCCCCGGAGGATTTCGAGGTCGTCTACGAGCCAGCGCACGACGACCTGCTCGCGCATCGCACCGACACCGCCGCCGGCGCCGCGCTGGTGGAGCTCACCGACGCCTCGCTCCCCGAGAAGGCCGACGCGCAGCGCTTTCGTGAGCACGACGCCGAGGCGGTGGCGCGGGCCATCGCCCACGCGCTGCCCCGCTGGGGGCTGACGGGCGGGCAGGTGGCGGTGCTGTTCCAGCGCTTCACCCAGGTCGAGATGTACCGCCAGGCGCTGGTGCGGCACGGGGTGCGACACCGGGTGGTGCGCGGCCGCGGTTTCTATGGCGCGCAGGAGGTCATCGACCTCGCCGCGCTGCTGTCGTTGGTGGCGCAGCCCGACGACGGGTTCTCTCTGGCGGTGGTGCTGCGCAGCCCGTTGGTGGGGTTGACCGACAGCGAGTGGGTGGCGCTGGGTCCGTTGACCTCGTCCTCCGCGCCGGCGTTGGGCGCTCACCCCGCCACGGCGCGCCTCCAGCGGGAAGTCGACCAGCTCCGACAGGCGTCGCGGGTGCTGGGCGTGCGCGCGCTGTTGAAGCTGGCC
>CALNBU010000132.1 GCA_937875615.1 uncultured Archangium sp. | reverse complement strand
GAAGGCCGCGCGGGCGGAGAGCGAGCTGGAGGTGCGCCTGCTGTTGATTCAGTCCGCCGGGCGGGCGGGTGACAAGAAGCAGGCCGGCGCGCTGGAGGCCCTGCTCAAGGACGACTCGGAGTCGACGCGGTACGCGGCGGCGCAGGCGCTGTGCGCGTTGGGGGTGCCGGCCTGCGCGAAGTTCGCGGCGCCGCTGCTGGCCTCGAAGGAGCCCTCCGAGCGCCTCTCGGCGGTGATGCTGTTCGAGGGCGCGTCGGCGAAGGTCTCCGCTCCTTCGTTGCGCGCGGCGCTGAAGGACGAAGCCCCGCGGGTGCGGGCGCGGGCGGCGCGGCTGCTGGCCGAGTCCGGCGATCGAAGCCAGGTGGCGTGGCTGGTGCTGGAGAGCGCCCGGGCCGACGGCGAGGCGAAGCTGGTGTTCGAAGACGAGCTGGAGAAGCTGCGCGTCACCGACGAGCAGCGCAACGACGTCCTGAAGAAGGCCGGCCTCAAGTGACGCCCTGGGTGTTGCTGGCGTTGGCGGCGGCGCCGTGGTCGTCGCTGAGCGACGCGGAGCGGGGCGAGGCCATGGGCCGCCTGCAGACGCTCCCCACGCTGCGAGAGCGCCTGCTGGCCGCCACCGACGGCTTCCTGGGCACGCCCTACGTGTTGTCGCCGCTCGGCGAAGGAGCAGGGCGCGACGCGGATCCGCTGGTGCGCTGGGACGCGGTGGACTGCGTGACCATGGTGGAGCAGGCGCTGGCGCTGTCCACGGCGGCCCCCGAGGCGCTGGTGCCGGCGTTGACCGCGCTGCGCTACGACGGCCCGGCGCACTGGGACAACCGCCTGCACGTGATGGAGTCGCAGTGGCTGCCGGTGAACGTCCAGCGAGGCCTCCTCCGTGACGTGACCCGCACCTACGGCGGGGCGCAGACGACGGAGGGCGTGAAGACCATCTCGAAGGCCACCTGGAAGGAGAAGGTCGGCCTGCAGCTGGGGCTGCCGGAGGCGAAGCAGACGGTGGGGCGCTACGTCTTCGACCTCATCCCCGCCCGCGTCGCGGCGGAGAAGCTCGCGCGGGCGCCCGCCGGGCTGGTGGTGGTGGTCTTTCGCGCCGACCGGCCTCACTGGGTGACGCGCATCTCGCACGTCGGCGTGCTGGTGCAGACGGAGAAGGGGCCGATGCTCCGGCACGCCTCGCGCAGCTTCAAGAAGGTGGTCGACGAGCCGTTGGGCCGCTACCTCACGCGCAACCTCGACTTCGGGGCCTGGACCATCGAGGGGTTGGCGGTGTTCGAGCCGACGTTGCCGCCGGCGCCGTGAGCTCGCCTCAGCCCTGCGACTCCTCTTCGGCCGCCCGCGCGTTGGCCTCCGCGTCGCGCTCCACGGCGGCCAGCTCTTCGCGCACCAGGCGCTGCGCCTCTTCGAGCGCTTCGGTGGCGACGAGGATGTCGAAGAAGGCCGACGCCACCGCGCCCAGGGCGTCGCTGGAGGCCGCGCCGCCCGCCCGGCTGAAGGCGTCGAGCTTCGCGGCCTGAAGCACCGCCACCAGTCGCTCGGCGGTGAGGGGGTCTGCCACCTGGCTCACCACGGAGAAGTTTCGAGGAGTCATGCCCCGGAGCCTACCCGAGAATTCAAAAAGACCGGCCCTCAGGCGTGCTAAGGCGAGGCCCGATGGTTCGCTTCAAGTTCTTCGTTTTTGCGCTCGTGGCGTTGGGTCTCTGGGCATACCACCTGGTGCTGGTCGCGCCGCTCGCCTCCACCGGGGCCGCGGAGGCCGCACAGGCCGCGGTCGCCGGCTCCGCTGGGCCGGTCGCCGTGGCGCTCGAATCGCAGCGCGCGCTCACCCAGAACGTGGTGCTGCGCGCCGCCACCGGCCCCGCGGCGCTGCTCCCGCAGCCGAAGAGCGCGAAGGTCGAAGCGCCCACCGCCGAACGCCTGACGGCGCTGAAGGCCGCCGCCGCCGACGGGTTGCCCGACGAGCCGCGCACCGCGCTCTTCGTGGCCGTGACCAACGAGGCCGGCGCGCTGTGGACGAAGGGCGACGCGGAGCCCTCGGCGGAGGTCCCCGAGGGCCTGGATCTCGCCGGGGTGCTGCAGGCCGGCGCCGCCGGCGCGGTGCGGGCCGTCGACGGCGTCGACTACCTCCTCATCTCGGCGCCGCTGCTCAGCTCCGAGAAGAATGAAGTGCACGCCGCCGGCGCCTTCATCGTGGGCCTGCCGGTGCTCCCGCAGCTCAAGGCGTTGGAGCAGGCCCGCGCGGCCCTCGGGCTCACCTCGCTGGCGCTGGTGTCCGGCGGCAAGCCGGTGCTGGTGGCGGGGGACAAGGCCGAGGCGGCCAGCGTGCTGGCGAAGCTCAAGCCCGGCGCCATGGGCCCGCTGGTCTCGGGCCCGGTGCGCGAGGTGGGGCCGCTGCAGTTCCCGCTGGAGCAGCTCTCGGCGGCGCTGCCGCACGCCATCGGTGGGCGACAGGTCATCGGCGGCACCAGCTTCGAGGTGGCGGCCAGCGCCTCGTCGAAGGCCGCGGTGGACGCGCTCGCCGACTACCAGGTCTTCGCGCTGGGCGCCCTGGGGGGCCTGCTGCTGCTGACGCTGGCGTGGCTGCTCATCATGGGCGGAGGCCGACAGGACGATGGCCCGGCGCTCTCGCTGCCCTCCGTGCCTGCGGTGCCGGTGATGAAGCGCGAAGAGGCCGCTGCCGAGGCCGCGCCCCTGGCCCTGGCGGAGGCGCAGCCTGCCCCCGAGGCCAGCCCGGACGACTTCGAGTTCCCCTCTTCGAGCGGCTCGCTGCCGCCGCCGGTGGCCACCGGGCAGAACCCGGCCTTCGAGCCCGCTTCTGATCCCTTCGCCTCCATCGCGCCGCCGCCCGCGCCGGCCCCAGCGCCGGTGTCGGAGCCGCCGCCGGTGCCCGCCACCATGGAGGCGCCCGCGCTGCAGCGAC
>CALNBU010000131.1 GCA_937875615.1 uncultured Archangium sp. | reverse complement strand
GCGCGAGGTCCAGCTCCAGGTTGCGGCGCAGCGCATCGATGAGGGCCTCGCGCGTCGCGACCTCGAGCTCGGAGGCGACCTGATACGCGCGCAGATCTTCAGCCATGGCCGCCAGCTGATTGTCGGTGGCCAGCTGAGCGAGGCTGGCGAGGTCGGCCAGGTTCTCGAGCTGCGCGTCGCGGCGCGCCTGCTCCTCGGCCAGCGACAGCTCCACCGCGGCGGCGGCGGTGCTCAACCCCTGCTGCACCACGCGCAGCGCCGTGCTGGCTCCGTACGCGGCCAACCCGATGGCGAGGCGCGCGGCGAAGGTGTAGTCGTTCGAGAGGCCGACCGCCTTGGGGTACCCCTCCTTGACGATCTCCGCCATGTGGTCGATCTCGCTCGCCGCGCCCGACAACCACTCGCCGGTCTGCTGCAACGAGGTGATGCTGGTGAGGCGCTTCATGTCGCTGTCGACGCCGTCCCCGCGAATCTTCGACCACGACTCGACGTTGGCCGCCTGGACGTCGTAGGCCTGCTGACGTCGCTGCTGCATGGCGCGGATGGCGCCCAGCTCCACCTGGTACGCGTCGGTGCGCAGCGCGGCGATCTCATCGACGATGTGCTGAATCTCCATCGAGGCCGCGCGCCGCTGCTGATCCCACTGGATGACCTTCGCGGCGAAGGCGTCCGCGGTCGCCAGGTCGATCTCCACCTTCTCCTGGTTGGCGCGGAACTCCTCCTGCACGATCTGGTACTCGATGAGCGCCTCCCGGTACGACAGCACGGCCTGCCCGGCCTGGCTCACCGACGGCGCGTTGAGCAGCAGGTCGAAGCCGCCGATGGCGCCGCTCTGCGCATCCACCGCGAAGCCACAGCTCCCGATGCGGGTGTTGACGACGCACTCCGGGCGAACCCCGAGGTCCGTGGTGGCGCAGCCGGTGGGCAGGCCGCACAGGTTCACCAACTCGCTCTTCAGCTCCTCGGCCTGCGTCACCAGACGGTCGGTCAGCACCTGGGCGTTGACCTCGCTGGCGTGCGCGTCGATGAGCACGCGGTCCACCGACTCCTGCGCGTCGAGCACCGCCCGACGCGCGAGCTCCTCGCGGTCGGCCAGCAGGGTGTTGGCGCTGCTGGAGGGGTCCACCGAGCGCGAGACCGTCACCTCCGCGTCGCGCATGAAGAGCCGGTCGTTGAAGGGCAACCCGAGCTCTTCCTGCGAGCGGAGCAGCGCCGAGAAGCCGCTGCCGAACACCGAGCTGAAGGCCGAGGTGCCCGCGGCCCGGTTGAGCTGCGAGAGCACCGCCGCCGAGAGATAGAGCTCGAAGGTCTCCTGGCGCACCACCGTCGCCTTCTGCGCGCGGTTGAGGTCGTCCTGGTACAGCGCGTTCCAGCGCTGCGCGGCAATCTGCAGCGCGTCCATCGCCCCCTGCCAGCTCTGGGTCAGCTCCAGCAGCATCTGGTTGCGCACCGAGATGGCGGTGGCGTCGGTAGGCGAGCGGGCCAACACCTCGAGGCTGGCCGGCGCGAACTGCGTCCCCAGCACCGAGAAATGCGCGTCGAGCACCCGGCTCTTCCAGCGATTCAGCAGGTCCTCGTTGTAGGCCTTGAGTTCGGCGGCGAGGAAGAGCGGAGCCTCGCTGGTGCGCAGCCACTCGAGGCGGATGCCGGTGTCGACCTGAAAGGCCGCCAACTGACGCCCGAGGTAGGCCTCGCGCGAGGTGGTCTGGAAGCGCTCCAGCAGCGCGCCGGCCCTCGAGAGCTCGGTGCCCTGCGTCTGGTAGGCGTAGGCCAGCAGCTGCGTGGTGCACAGCACCGCCGGGGTCGCCTGGCAGTAGCCGTCCTGAGCGGCGCAGCGCTCGAGGAACTGGCTGAACGAGAGCCCTCCGGGGTTGGGCGTGTCCTCGTCGAGGAAGGCCCGCACCTGCGCGGCCGTGGTCTCGCCGGCCAGCGCGTCTCCAGCCAACCGGAGCGAACAGTTCGCGCGCACCTCGGGCGTGGCGAGGCGGAAGTCGGCGGTCGTCACCAGGTTCGGGCACGCCTCGCTGGCCACCCCGGCATCACTGGCGCTCAGCGTGGCCTGCACCAGCGACGAGAACAGCGCGTCGGAGCAGTCGCTCAGCGCGATGGGGCCCGCGAGCGCCGGCGCTGCCACCGTGCCGCTGGCGGTCGTGGCCTGCCGCGCCTCCGCGGGCAGCGAGCGGTTGCGGGTGGCGATGAAGGTCCCCGAGAGCGCCACGCTGCCCGGCGTCTGCACGCCGTCCGCGCTGCGCGCAGCGAAGAGCCCTTGCCAGCGGTCGACGATGGCGCCGAAGAAGCGGCCCTCCTCCTCGCGGGAAATCTCCACGCGCATGGAGCGAACCACGTTGGTGGCGCCCGAAAAACGGGAGGTGCCGTCGAGCGCGAAGGGCGCGGCGAAGCGCGCGAACCACACCTCGCTCTGGTCATCCCACTCCAACGGCCGCTCGGCCCACGCCTCGACGGCGCCCGGTGCGCTGGGCGAGAACAACCCGTCGCGGGCCACCGGCAGCAGCAGGAAGCGCTCCGTCGCCTCGGCCCACGTCGCGCCCTCGGGCGTCACCCGCAACGCGAAGCGCAGGGGCAGCTCCGAGCCGCCGAACTCCCGCATGGCGATGGCGGCGCTGTAGATGCCGTCGACGGCCCGCCGCGGCAACAGCGTCAGCGAGTAGCCGCCCACCGAGGTGATGACGCTGACCTGCTGCACGTCCGGCTCCGCGTCGAGCGTCCCCGCCGCGCCGGTGGGGATGCTGAGCGTGAACGAGGTCGTTCCCGGTATGCGCAGCGTCTGCGCCACCGTCGACTGACCATCGAGCACCACGCTGTAGCTGATGGCGCCCTCGGGGACGGGCTCCGCGGTGCTCAAGGTGGCCTCCACGAAGGGGGCGCCCGGAGGCACCTGCAGCTCTCCCGGCAGGCCCCGGGTCACCGACACGCCCACCTGCGCGCTGGGGACCGCCGCGCCCTGCGCCTCGTCGTCGAGGCCGCGCACCGACGTCTCGAGGCGCCGCTGCGGCAGGAGCTGCTGGATGCGGGCGTCATCCTCACCGATCG
>CALNBU010000130.1 GCA_937875615.1 uncultured Archangium sp. | reverse complement strand
CCTCCTCGCTGCCGCCCGACACCCCGGTGGTGAACGGCGCGCCGCGCTGCGTCCAGCCCTGCTTCGGATCATCGAAGTCCCACACGAAGCGGACCTGGTCCTGAAAGCGGGTGGGCGCGAAGATCTTCACGAAGGCGTAGGCGCGGCTCCCGGTGGGCGCCACGAAGGTGGTCGACTGCCCACGCCAGAAGGCCCACCACTCCGGCCGCTGGTACCGGAGCTCGTATTCTTTGCGCCCCTGCTCGGTCTTCGAGCCGGTGACCGACTCGTAGATGCCGATGTGTTTGATCGACAACGGCACCGGCGGGATGGCGTTGGCGAGGTAGGCCAGCAGCAGCACCGCCTGAATCGCCAACCCCGGGAGCACCGCGCGCTGGAAGGTCCAATGGGGATCGTGGGTGAAGCGCCGGAACAGCTTCCACAGGCCCCACGTCGCGCCGGCCCCCAGAAACACCGACAGCACGTACTGCCAGGCGTGCAGGCGCCCCCACAACACGGGGAGCAGGTACGCGAGGAAGCTGGTCACCGAGAACGAGAGCAGCATCACCCGCACGATGGGGCCCTGCTGACGGAAGCGCGGGAGCTCGTTGGCCACGATGATGACCGAGAGCGCCACCAGGAAGATGAACGACACCAGGCCCGACGACGCGCGGAAGTAGAACACCATGAAGGCGTTGAGCAGCGTGCCGAGGAAGAAGTGCATCACCCACAGCCGGATGCCCGCCAGCTTCCCGATGAGGCCGCCTTCGGGCTCCTTCCCGGCGACGTGGATGCGGTGGTCCCAGAAGATGAGGCCCGCCGAGAGCACCAGGTACACGCCCTGGTGGATCAACAGCGGCGTGCTGTCGATGCGGTGCAGCAGCACCACGTCGAAGAGGAAGCCGGCGAAGAAGAACGCCACCTCGAAGGCGACGTGGTGCTTCTCCTTGAAGGCCTTGAAGCGCGCGCCGACGCCGGCAGGCGCGGCCACCTGGCTCTCAGCGCTCATGACGGCTTGATGAGCGCCTCCAGCTCACCGCGAGAGGCGAGCTCGGAGACGATGTCGCTCCCACCGATGAACTGCCCGTGGATGTACACCTGCGGGATGGTCGGCCAGTTGGAGTACGCCTTGATGCCCTCGCGGACGTCGTTGTCGGCGAGGACGTCCACCGTGAACACCGGGCCGAAGGGCTTGAGCAGCTCCAGCGCGCGCGCCGAGAACCCACAGCGGGGGAAGAGCGCGTTGCCCTTCATGTACAGCACCACGGGGTGGGCCTTGATCTCCTCATCGAAGTGGGCCTTGAGCGAATCCGACAGCATCTGGTTCATCCTTTCTGCTTCGCCCACTGCTCGGGCGTGAAGGTCTTGAGCGCGAGGGCGTGCAGCTCACCCGTCGCGAGGACATCTTTCAGCGGCGCGTACACCAGCTGATGCGCGCGCACCATGGGGAGCCCGGCGAAGGCGGCGCTCACCACCCGCGCCTCGAAGTGATCTCCCGTGCCGGTGGTGTCGGCGATGTCCACCTCCGCCCCGGGCAACGCGGTCTTGATTCGTTCGGCGATCCACTCACAGGTCAACATGACGCTCAGTTCACTCCACCCGTGGGCAGCAACCAACCGGGGTCGATGCCCATGCTCTTGATGACCTGCTCCCAGATCTGCGCCGGCTCGCGCTGCAACACCACCCGCGGGTCTGCCTCCGTGAAGAGCCACGACCCCTGCTTCAGCTCCAGCTCCAGCTGGCCCGGGCCCCACCCCGCATAGCCCAGACAGAAGCGCAACGTGGCGGCCTCGTCGAGCAACAGCGGCGTGAGCGCGTCGCTGGTGACGCTGAGGTACACGCCGGGCAACAGCTCGTTGCGCTCCTCCACCCGCACGCTGTCGTGCAGCACGAACCCGCGGAAGGGCTCGACCGGACCACCTTGAAACAGCGCGTCATCGCGGCGGACGGCGGCCACCTTGAGCTGCTGGCTGCGACCGAGATCCCGGAACGTCAGCGGCGCGGTGTGGTTGATGACCAGCCCCATGGAGCCCTCCTGGGAGTGTTCGATCATCAACACCACGGCCTGCGCGAAGTTTTCGTCGGCCAACTGCGGCGTTGCGATGAGGAATCCGGGAGCGAGCGACTTCAAGGCGCGCCGACGCTAGCAGGCCGCCGCGCGAAGTGCCCCGGGCGCGTTACCGAAGGACCTCACCGAACTGCGAAATTTTGCATCAGTGAAATGACAGAAGTCCGAAGTGACCCTCCCGCCCACGCGCCACCCGATTGAAATGAGCCGACCTCACCGCTGGCCCGACAGTTGCTCATGAAGGCTGTGAATGTCAGCGATGCTTCCCAGACGGGTGCTGGTGGTCGACGATGATCTCGACTTTCTCAAGGCGTGCGTCGCTGTGCTGCGCCGGTCGAGCTTCGAGGTCGACGGCGCGACCGACGTGACCACCGCCATCTCACACCTGCGCACCACCCACTACGACGTGGTGGTGTCCGACCTGCGGATGCCCGGGCTGACCGGCATCTCCCTGCTCCGGGCCGTCCGCGAGGTGAACAGCGAGGTGCCCCTGGTGTTGATGAGCGGCTCTCCGTCCATCGACTCCGCGCTGGAGGCCATCAACCTCGGCGTTCGCCGCTACCTCACCAAGCCCTTCGACATCGACGTCTTCATCGACGTGGTGACCCGGGCCGCGGCGCCGGCGCCAGCCGCCCTGCACGCCTCGCTGACCGAGCGTTTCGAGCGCGCCCTGAGCGGCATCGCCATGGTGTTCCAACCCATCGTCACCGTCAGCGCCCGCAAGGCGTTCGCCTACGAGGCCCTGCTGCGCACCCAGGCGACGGACGTGGTCGGCCCTGGAGCACTGCTGAACCTCGCCGAGCAACTGGGCCGCGTGCACGACGTGGGCCGCACGGTGCGGCGACAGGTCGCGGGTGTTCTCGACGGCTACCGCGGCGACGCGCAGATGTTCGTCAACCTCCACGCCGCGGACCTGCTGGATCGCGAGCTGTATGATCCCGCCGCGCCGCTGACGGCGCACGCCTCCCGCGTGGTGCTGGAGATCACCGAGCGCGCGTCGGCCACCCAGGAGTCGCTGGCGGAGCAGATGTCGGAGCTGCGCGCGCTCGGCTTCCGGATGGCGGTCGATGATCTCGGCGCCGGCTACTCGGGCCTCACCACCCTCTCTCGGGTGCAGCCGGAGTTCGTGAAGCTCGACGGCTCGCTGGTGCGCGGCATCGATGGCTCCACGGTGAACCAACGCATCGTCACCGCGGTCAGCGAGCTGACCCGGGAGCT
>CALNBU010000129.1 GCA_937875615.1 uncultured Archangium sp. | reverse complement strand
GTGTTGGCCATCTTTGGGGCGCGCGGTGCAGAAGGCCAACACCCACTTCGCCAGCCGCCCGCGCGAGAGCCACTGCTGCACGCCCTGCTTGATGACCGGCACCTGGTCCTTCGAGTGCAGGCCGCGGCCGGTGACGATCAACACGCAGCGATGGCCGGCGGTCCGCGCGCTCAGCAGGAACTGCTCCAGCCGGGGCCGCGCCTCGTCGCGCGTCAGGCCGTGCAGGTCGACGTGCGCCTGCGCCGAGAAGTCTCCGCCGCGCAGCTTGCGCATCACCCGTTCGTCGAAGCCCTGCACCGCGCCCTCGATGAACTCGTCGGAGTCGGCGAGGTCGAAGTCCCCGCCGCCCGTCACCAGCTCCGCCAGCGCGGCGAGGCTCTCCGCCTCTTCCGAAGGAATCCGCAGCGACTGCGCCGACGGCGGCGGTGGCGGCCCGACCCGGCTCCGCGTGCTCTTCACCGGGTCCACCGCGCCCACCGACTCCAGGAAGAGCTGCTCGTCGTCGGACCGCAGCGCGGGCGCCGCGCGGGGTGGCGGAGGCGGAGGTGCGTTCGGCGCCGGCTTCGGCGTCTCCTTGAGCTTCACCCCCGCGAAGGGGTTGTTGAACGGCTGCTCCTTCTTCTTGCTCACGTCAGGCCCTCGGGTGTGCCTGATCGTACACCGACTGCAGCTGCTCGAAGGAGACCGCGGTGTAGCGCTGGGTGGTCGAGAGGCTGGCGTGGCCCAGCAGCTCCTGGATGGAGCGGATGTCGGCGCCTCCCGCCAACAGGTGCGTGGCGAAGGAGTGGCGCAGCGAGTGCGGCGTCACCTTCCGCTGGACGCCCAGCTCCGCGACGTAGCGCTTGAGGTGGCGCTCCACGGAGCGCGTGGTGAGGCGCCCGCCCCGGAAGTTGAGGAACATCGCGGTGGGCGCCTGCTTCTTCCCCGGCTTCACCAGCAGCTCGCCGCGCCGCGCCAGCCAGTCGCGCAGCACCTCCAGCGCGCCGTCGTGCAGCGGCACGATGCGCTCCTTGTTGCCCTTGCCCAGCACCCGCACCGTCTTTCCCCGCTGGTCGAGGTGCTCGAGGTCGAGCCCACACAGCTCGCTGACGCGCAGCCCGCCGGCGTACAGCACCTCCAGCATCGCCGCGTCGCGCAGGCCCAACAGCTGCGCGTCGTCTGGAGCCTCCATCAGCGCGAAGGCCTCGTCGACCGGCACCGCGCGGGGGAGGCGCTGAGGGAGCCGCGGCGTCTTCACCCGACGCGCGGGGCTGACCTCGATGATCTTCCGCCGGGAGAGGAACCGGTAGAACGACTTGATCCCCGCCAGGCGCCGCGCGCGCGACGTCGGGGCCAGCGTCACCGCCTCCACGCCGAGGAAGCCGCGAATGTGCAGGTGCGTGGCGCGCTCCAGCGGGATCTGCTGCGGCGCGAGGTACGCGGCGAAGGCCTTGAGGTCCTGCGCGTAGGCCGCGATCGTGTGCGGCGACGAGGCGCGGGAAACCTCCAGGTGACGCAGGAACGCCTCGACGAGCTTCACGGAACGGGACTCTACCCCCGACCGGGAGGCGCGCGAGTTCAGAGCGGCCGCAGCACGCCCTGCCGCACCAGCCGCGCCACCGCCTTGAGGGTCTCCAGCTCCCGGTGGGTGCTGCCCAGCACCACCGCGGAGAGATCCCACCCGGTCTCGAAGCACCGCGCGAAGATGCGCTCCTCCGCGCGAAGCGGCGCCAGCGCGGCCGGGTCATCCACCACGGCGCAGCGCATGACCGGCGGGAGCTCCCGGTACAGCGCGGCGATGTGCTCGCGCTCCGCCATGCGGGCGAACTCGCGCACCCGGCGGTCTCCGGGGTCGCTCTGCAGCAGGGCGCCGAACACCAGCGAGGCGGCGTCGAACTGGCGCTCGCGCAACAGCACCGCGCCCTTGTCCAACATGTCGGCGATGGGGTCGACCTCGAGCGGCGAGGCGCCCACCACCAGCAGCCGGCCGGCGCGCAGCAGCTCGAAGACCGCGCGCACCACCACGCCGCGGGGCAGGCCCAGGGCCAACCGCAGGCGGCTCAACGTCACCTCGTCGTCGCGCTGCACCAGCGAGCTGATCGCCCGCTGCAGCGCATGCGACGGCGGCACGGACGAGGCCGCCTTCAACACCAGCTGCTCGTGCGGCAGCGCGCGCGCGACGTCGCCGGCCTCGTCCATGCGCCGCAGCGCCTCGAAGAGGAGGTGCCGAAGCGGGAGCTGCAGCGGGATCCACTCGTCTTCTCCGCGGTCCGAATCTCCGGTCCAGTGGAAGGTGCCGGCGGAGGGCGTCAGGTCGACCAGCGCGCCGAGCAGCTCCTCCTCGGCGACCTGCCTCACCGCGGCGTCCGTCGCCTCACCCTGCGAGTCTCCGCGCCGGAGCGCCGCCAGACAGCGCTCGCCCCGCACCTCCCCGGTGTGCGCCAACACCCGGGCCAGGCGCTCCCACAGGCCCGGCGCGGACGCGGCGATGAGCTGCCCCGACGACAGGTAGATGCGTCGCGCGCTGCCCTCCCAGCTCAACGAGAGCGCGCCGCTCTTTCGCGAGGCGTCGAGCCACTGGAGCAGGTCCGGCAACGGGTAGCTGGAGAGATCTCCGTGGAACGCCATGAGAGACGTTGAGGCTACAGTAGCGAGGCGATGCGCGTGGCCATTCTCTTTACCGACGGCGTCGGTGTCGGGAGACGAGACCCCGACCTCAACCCGCTGGCGCGCGCGGACTACCTGCTCTCGCAGTTCGACGACGGCACCGGCGCCCCGCTGCCGGACGGAGGCGCCCGCCACGACGTCGACACCACCTTCGCGGTGCCCGGGCGCCCGCAGTCGGCGAGCAACCAGACCGCCATCTTCACCGGCCAGCCCGCGCCCCGGCTGGTGGGGCGACACGTCCTCGGCTTCCCCGACGCCGCGCTGCGCGCGTTGCTCGCGCAGCACTCCATCGTGCGCCGCCTTCGCGACGCCGGGCGCACCGCCACCTTCGCCAACGCCTTCCCCGTCGAGTATCTCGACACGCTGGCGCTCAAGCGGCGCGCAGCGGCCCACGACGACGTGCGCATCCCGCCCCGCTACGCCCGCCGCCTGCGGGCCTCGGCCAGCACCCTGGCCTTCGCCGCCAGCGACGTCACCTTCCACGCGCTCTCCGAGGAGGCGCCGGTGCATGATCTCACCCGCGTTCCACCGCTGGAGTCGGCGCGACGCTTCTGGGCGCTCGCCGCCGACTTCACGCTCTTCGAACACTTCCTCGCCGACGAAGCGGGCCACGCCAGAG
>CALNBU010000128.1 GCA_937875615.1 uncultured Archangium sp. | reverse complement strand
GGCGGGCGCGCCGGAGCGCTCCGTGCTGCTGAAGAGGTTGACGTCAGACGGCGAAGGCCACATGCCGCCGCTGGGCCCGCCGCTCATCGACGACGCAGCCGTGGGCCTTCTCACGCAGTGGATCAACACCACGACCGACTGCAGCAGCGGCGATTGACCCCCGTGGTTGCGACCGCTAGGTCGTTTTTATGAACGTGCTCGTCACAGGCGGCTGCGGCTTCATCGGCTCCAACCTGGTGAAGTACCTCCGCGCGCAGCGGCCCTCTTGGAACCTCGTCAACCTCGACAAGCTGACCTACGCCGGCAACCTCGAGAACCTGCGAGCGCTGGAGCGAGACCCTTGCCACCTCTTCGTCCGCGGCGACATCGGAAACCGGGAGCTGGTCGACCACCTGCTGCGCACCCACCGCATCGACGCCATCGCCCACCTCGCGGCCGAGAGCCACGTCGACCGCTCCATCCTCGGCCCCGAGGCCTTCATCCAGACCAACGTGCTCGGCACGCAGGTGCTGCTGGAGGCGGCGCGCCACGCGAAGCTCTCCCGCTTCCTCATGGTCTCCACCGATGAGGTCTACGGCACCGGGCTGTTCACCGAGACCACGCCGCTCGCGCCGTCTTCGCCCTACTCCTCTTCGAAGGCCGCGGCCGACCTGGTCAGCCTCGCCTACGCGCACACCTTCGGGCTCGACGTGGTGGTGACCCGCTGCTCCAACAACTACGGCCCCTACCAGTTCCCCGAGAAGCTCATCCCGCTGATGGTGGCCAACGCGCTGAACGATCGACCGCTCCCCGTCTACGGCGACGGCAGCAACGTGCGCGACTGGCTCCACGTGGAGGACCACTGCGCCGCGCTCACGTTGGCGCTCGAGAAAGGCGAGCGCGGGCAGGTGTACAACATCGGCGGCAACTCCGAGCGGCGGAACCTCGACCTCGTGAAGACCATCCTCTCCGCGCTGGGCAAGCCGGAGTCGCTCATCAAATTCGTCGCCGACAGGCCGGGCCACGACCAGCGCTACGCCATCGACGCCTCGAAGGCGAAGCGCACGCTGGGCTGGGCCCCCACGCACGTCTTCGAGGCCGCACTCGCCGCCACGGTGCAGTGGTACGTCCAGCACCGCCCCTGGTGGGAGCGCATCGTCTCCGGCGAATACCAGCGCTACTTCGACACCCAGTACGCCGCCCGACTGAGCTAAAGCGGACGGTCATGGAAGTCGCTGAGTTCGAGACCCACGAACGCTTGGAGGCCACCCACTGGTGGTTCGAGGGGCGGCGTCGCTGCATCGCCGCGGTGCTCGACGCGCACCTCACGCCGCGCCCACAGCACGACATCCTCGACGTGGGCTGCGGCACCGGCGGCATGTTTCCGATGCTCCAGCGCTACGGCCGGGTGAGCGGCGCGGAGTACGCCGAGGACGCCCGTGAGCGCGCGCGGCGCCTCTTCCCCGACGTCGAGGTGGCCCCCTGCGCGCTGCCCGACGAGCTCCCCGACGGGACCTACTCCCTGGTCACCGCCTTCGACGTGCTGGAGCACCTCGACGACGCCGTGGCCTCGGCGCGGGCCCTGGCGAGCCGGCTCATTCCAGGCGGACAGCTGGTGGTGACGGTGCCGGCCTTCAGCTTCCTCTGGAGCGCCCACGACGTCTGGGTCCACCACAAGCGGCGCTACACCCGCGGACTCCTGCGCGCCCACCTCGAGGGCGCCGGGCTCAAGGTGACCTACGACTCGTACTTCAACAGCGCCCTGTTCCCGGCGGTGGCCGCGGCGCGCTTCGCCCAGCGGCTGCTGCGCCGGGGCGTCAGCGAGACCGGAGAGAGCAACCTCGCGCCCGTCGCCGCGCCGCTCAATCGCCTGCTGACGGGCATCTTCGGGAGCGAGCGGCACCTGCTCGGGCGCGCCCGACAGGCCGTCGTCGGTGGCGAGGGTGAGGGCGGCCTGTCGCGGCAGGTCGTGGGCGTCGACCACGTCGAAGT
>CALNBU010000127.1 GCA_937875615.1 uncultured Archangium sp. | reverse complement strand
GCCTCGCTCCAGCGCCACTGCTCCACCAGCGGGTGGCCCTCGTACTCCGGGAGCCCCCCGTTGCTGACGATGCGCAGGCGGGCGCGCGGCAACGTCTTCATCGCCTCCACCAGCGACGGCAGCGCCAGGCGCAGCGATGGGAAGTTCGACGCGGTGCCCATCCACCCGACGACCAGCTCCTCACCGCGCCGCCGGGGGCCGGGCACGTACACCCCGGTGTCCACCACCGAGGGAATGACGGTGGTGTCGTCGGGCCGCCCTGCCACGTGCGCGAGGTGGTGGTTGCCGGCGATGAGGTGGGTGGCCACCGAGGCCACGCGCTCGAAGGTGCGCCGCCGCCGCCGCTGCTCCACGCCGCCCGGGCCCAGGTAGATGGCGTCGTCGAAGTCGAACACCATCGGGGTGCCGCGCAGGGAGCGCAGCCACTCCGGCAGGCCGGTCACGGCCAGCGCCGTCTTGTGGAGGACGATGACGTCGGCGTCGGAGGCGGTCAGCAGCCGCGCGACCCGCTTGAGCCGCCCGGCCAGCTTGTAGGCGGGCGCCCAGGCGCGATGAAAGACGTCGTTGTACCGGGTGTCGTAGGCGTAGCGCGCCTCACAGCGGAGCCCGCGCTGCTCCAGGTGGGGGAAGAACTGCAGACAGCGGAAGCGGCTGCCGGGGCTCTCTGGCCCATCTGTGAAGAACAGGACTCGCACGGCGGGCAGATGTTTCTACGTCAAACGATTCGCGGCGGTCCACGCCTGGTACATGAGCACGTCCCACAGGTGGAACTCCCAGGGGCGGGTGCCCGCGAGGTGCTCGGCCCAGCGCTCGCGCAGCAGCCGCACGTCGAAGACGCCCTCTCGCGCCAGCCGCTCCTCGGACAGCAGCGCCTCGGCCCAGTCGCGCAGCGGCCCGCGCAGCCAGGCGCCCAGCGGGACGCCGAAGCCCATCTTCTGCCCGGAGACCAGCGCCGGCGGGACGAAGCGGTCCAGCAGCCGCCGCAGCAGCCACTTGCCGGTGCCGCCGCGCACCTTGAAGTGCAGCGGGAGTCGCCAGGCGAACTCCACCAGGCGGTGGTCGAGCAACGGCTCGCGGGCCTCGAGGCTCACCGCCATCGACGCGCGGTCGACCTTGGTGAGGATGTCATCGGGCAGGTAGCCCACCAGGTCGCGCAACATGAACTCGTGCGCCACTCCGCCGACGCCCCCCAGCAGGGCGGGCCCGGCCGCGACCTGGTCTCCGGGCTCCCGCAGCACGTCGCCCGACAACCAGTGCGACGACAACACCTGGTGCATCGCCTCTGGCGTCAACGCGCCCAGCGCCGCGGCCAGCTTGTGCATGCGGATGCCGGCGATGCGCACGTCGGGCACCAGCGGGCGGGCGCGCTGGAAGAGCTGGTCCCAGACGTCGGGCGGCCTGTCGGCGATGAAGCGCGAGAGCCGCGCGCGCAACGCCGCCGGCAGCAAGGCCTCCGCGCGCCACACCCGGGGCCCCCACACGTGCCGGGTGTAGCCGCCGAAGAGCTCGTCTCCTCCGTCACCCGAGAGCGCCACCGTGACGTCGCGGCGCGCCAGCTGCGAGACGAGGAAGGTGGGAATCTGCGAGGAGTCGGCGAAGGGCTCGTCGTACATCGACGGCAGCCGGGGCGCGCGGGCCCTCGTCGTAGGCCGCCGACTCGTTCTGAATCGAGAAGGTGTGCACCGGGCGGGCGCTGAGCGCCTGCATCTGCGCCACCACCAGCGAGGAGTCGACGCCCCCCGAGAGGAAGGCGCCCAGCGGCACGTCGGCCACCAGGCGCATCCGCACCGCGTCGCGCAGCAGCGCCCCCAGGGCGTCCAGCGCCTCGCCTTCGTCGCCGGTGAAGGGGTCGGCCAACCCGCCCCGCGCCACCGAGACGGGGTCCCAGTAGCGCGTCACCGAGGGCGTGCCCGCCGCGTCGCCAAAGGTGGCGAAGGTGCCGGGCGCCAGGCG
This sequence comes from uncultured Archangium sp., assembly GCA_937875615.1. Classification (GTDB taxonomy): domain Bacteria; phylum Myxococcota; class Myxococcia; order Myxococcales; family Myxococcaceae; genus Archangium_A. The sequence goes on along the minus strand of CALNBU010000127.1, from coordinate 879 downwards.
CCGCGTGCCGCGGAAGATGGCCTGCTCGCCGGTGACGCAGCTGGCGCGGAGGAAGCCGGCGAAAGCGTCGCCGTCGATGCGGGTGTCGAAGCCGGGGAAGTGGCGCAGCGCCTTCAGCTCCGACGCGAAGGCCACGCCCGCCGGGGTGTGACTCCAGTACAGCGGCTTGACGCCCAGGCGGTCGCGCACCAGGTGCAACCGCCGCTCGCGCGCGTCCCACAGGGCGAAGGCGAACATGCCCACGAAGCGGGGCAGCGCGCCCTCCAGCCCCCAGGTCTCGAAGGCGGCCAGCATCACCTCGGTGTCCGAGGCGCCGCGCCAGGCGGGCGCCGCGCCGAGCGCCTCCAACTCCGCGCGCAGCGCGCGGTAGTTGTACACCTCGCCGTTGAAGCTGATGACGAAGCGCCCCGAGGCGGAGTGCATCGGCTGTCGGCCCGCGGGCGAGAGGTCGACGATGGAGAGGCGCCGATGCGCGAGGTGCACCGGCCCCGAAGACCAGACCCCGTCGTCATCGGGCCCCCGGTGCCGCAGCGCCGCGCTCATGCGCGACAGCACCGCGAGAGGGTCTTCACTGAAGACGTCACTGGCGAGGAAACCGGCGAGGCCGCACATGGTCGGGGCTCCTAGCGCACGCCCGGGGAAGACGGCACGGCGGGGCTCACGCGGCGGCTCCCAGCGCCTCGGCGTACCCCTGCACGCACGCGTCGAGCGAGAAGTGCCGCAGACCGACCTCGCGGCAGGCCGCGCGCACGGCGGCCCGCTCCGCCACGAAGTGACTCACGATGCGCTCCGCCATGTGCTGCGCGCCCGCCTCGTCGAGGCGCTCGAGCAGCACCGCCTCGCGGGCGCTCAACTGCGTGTCGAGGTCACCCACGCCCC
>CALNBU010000126.1 GCA_937875615.1 uncultured Archangium sp. | reverse complement strand
GGCGTGCACCGCATGCTGCTGCACGCCGAGCGGCTGTCGTTCCCGCATCCGGCCACCGGCGAACGCATCGAGGCGGTGGCGCCGCCCGGCGTGGCCGCGGGCACCCGCTACCCCGAGGCGTCGATGCGCGCGCTGCGCGGCTGACTCACGGACCGCCGAGCCGACGCCGACGCGCCTCGCGCTCCAGCGCCTCGCGGTGCTGCGGCGCCGCGATGCCCACCAGTTGCCGCCCCCGCGCCCGCAGCGAGCTCGCCGTGAGGTCCGCCACGCCGTGCTCCGTCACCACGAAGCGCACGTGCGCGCGCGAGGTCACCACCCCCGCGCCCGGACGGAGCGTCGCCACGATGCGGCTCTCTCCCCGCGAGGTGGTCGACGGCAGCGCGATGATGGCCTTGCCGCCCGCCGACAGCGACGCGCCGCGGATGAAGTCCATCTGCCCGCCCACGCCCGAGTAGATGCGCTCGCCGATGGAGTCGGCCACCACCTGCCCCGTGAAGTCCACCTCGATGGCGGAGTTGATGGCCGTCATCTTCGGCTGCTGGCGGATGACCGCGGTGTCGTTGACGTAGCCGCAGTCGCGCAGCTCCACCGACGGGTTGTCGTGCACGAAGGCGTAGAGCCGCTCCGAGCCGCTGACGAAGCTGGCCACCGTGCGGCCCCGCTGGAGCACCTTCTTCTCGTTGGTGACGACCCCGCGCTCCACCAGCGGCAACACCCCGTCGCTGAACATCTCGGTGTGGATGCCCAGCGCGCGGTGGCCGCCCAGCTCCTTGAGCACCGCGTCGGGAATCGCGCCGATGCCCATCTGCAGGGTGGCGCCGTCTTCGACCAGCGCGGCGATGCGCCGGCCGATGGCCGTCTGCACCGCGTCGGGCGCGCTGGCCTCGTGACCGAACAGCGGCGCGTCCACCTCCACCAGCGCCGCGAAGCGCGAGACGTGCACCCCGGCGTCGCCCAGCGTGCGCGGCATGCGCGGGTTGACCTGCGCGATGACCAGCCGGGCGGTCTGCACCGCGGCCAGGGTGGCGTCGACGGACACCCCGAGGCTGACGTACCCGTGCGCGTCGGGCGGGCTGACGTGCACCAACGCCGCGTCGAGCGGCCGCACGCCCTCCCGGAACAGGCGCGGAATCTCCGAGAGGAAGATGGGCGTGTAGTCGGCGCGGCCCTCGGCCACCGCGGCGCGCAGGTTGGGGCCCACGAAGAAGGCGTTGGGCCGGAAGGCCGCCGCGCACTCCGGCCGCGCGAAGGGCGCGTCGCCCTCGAGGTGCAGGTGCACCGTCTCCACGTCTCGCAGCTCACCCGCACGGGCGGCCAGGGCGACCAGCAGCGCCTGCGGCGTGGCCGCCTGGCCCTGCACGTAGACCCGCATCCCCGACTCAATCAACGTCACCGCCTCGGCGGCGCTCACGTACGTCACGGCCCTGTCTCCTCTCGCACCCACCCCGCGCCCGCCGGTCACAGCGTGTAGTCGGCGAAGGTCTCGCGCAGCGTGCGCTTGAGCACCTTGCCGGTGGGGCCCAGCGGCAGGGCGTCGACGAACTCGATGGCGTCGGGGAGCCACCACTTCACCAGCTTCGTCTCCAGAAACTCGCGCAGCGCCTCCTGCGTCAGCGACGCCTCGCGCCGCACCACCACCAGCAGCGGGCGCTCGGCCCAGCGCGGGTGCGCCACCCCGATGGCCGCGGCCTGCGCCACCAGCGGGTGCGCCATGGCGGCGTTCTCGATGTCGATGGAGGAAATCCACTCGCCGCCGGACTTGATGACGTCCTTCGAGCGGTCGGTAATCTGCATGTAGCCGTCGGGGTCGAGGGTGGCGATGTCGCCGGTGAAGAACCAGCCGTCGGCGGTGTGCTGCGCGTCGACGG
>CALNBU010000125.1 GCA_937875615.1 uncultured Archangium sp. | reverse complement strand
GCCGAGCTGTTCCGCGAGGCGCTCGGCTTCCACGCGGTGAAGACGGTGCTCGCGCCGTCGGCCGAGGCCACGGAGCCCGCGCCGCCGACCGCCGTCCAGGCCGCGCCTTCCTTGATGACCACCGGGTCGCTGCCGGCCCACGCGCTGACGAAGAACTTCGTCGTCGCGCCGCCACCCAACACGATGAAGTCGGGCGAGACCTCGCAGCGGGTCACGGTCGCGGCCGCGGGCGCGGTCACGCAGGCGCCGTTGCGGCACACCGCAGAGGCGCCACACTGCGCGTCATCGCTGCAGAGCGCGCTGGTGCAACGGCCTTCGTCGCACTGGCAGCCGAGGCCGCTCTGGCAGTAGTCGAGCGCGTACTCCTCGGGGCGGTCGTTACAGTTGGCCGCGTTGCGACAGGCCGGCTCGCACCGGGACGTCGCCGTGTTGCAGAAAAACAGCGTCGGGTCTGCGCAGTCTTCGTCGTAGAGACAGTCTTCAGACGCCGTACCACCGCCGGTGCCGCCATCGACGGCCTCCACGGGCGGGCAGGCCATGAGGCCCAGCGCGGTGAGCGCAAAGAGGTGCGCCCACAGCGACTTGTGAGATGCCGCGTTCATTCGTGTAACTCCTTGGGTAAGAGATTCGGCCAACCGGGTTATTGGCGTCTGACTGTTTGCTATGTGGTGACTCACGGGTCAATGGTTTCATGAACGATTTCCGCATGTTGCATTGCGTCAACGCGACATCCACGTCAGAGTGGGAGAAATGAAGCCCATCGCCGACATGCTGGGGCGTGCCCTGAAGCAGACCGGCTCGCCCCTGGCGCTGCGCGCGGTGTGGCTGCGCGCGGTGGGCGAGATCATCGCCCGCCACTCCCGTCCGCTGCGGTGGGAGGGCTCCACGCTGGTCATCCGCGCCGACGACGCGGCGTGGAGGGCGGCCATCGAGCAGGCGCTGCCGAGCGTGACCGAGCGCCTGGCCGAGGCCTTCGGCGCCCGGGTGACGGTGGTGGTGGTGGTGGAATCATGACGCGCGGCGCGGCCGCCGGGGTGCCCTGAGATGGCGCCGCTCCTGCTCGCCGCGCTGGCCGCGGTCCCCGTGAATGCGCCGGCCCTGGAGCAGGCGCTGGTCGACCGCTTCGAGGCGGTGGGGCGCTCGGCGCCCACCTTCGACCCCGCGCTCACCCGCGCCGCGCACGCGCTTGCCGCCCACGCGCTGGGCCACGGCGTAGAAGAGGCCGCCAGCCTGCTGCGGGTGACGGCCGAGGTGTCGCGCGAGGCGGGCTGGGACGCCAGCCCGGTGGTGGTGGCGCTCCGGGCCAGCAACGGGCTGCTCCTCGAGGAGTTCCGCCGGCAGGATCTCGCCTCCGAGCCCTCCACGCACGTGGGCGTGGGCCTGGCCCGGGGTGACGAGCGCAGCGCGGTCATCGTGCTGCTCGCGCGCCGGAGAGTGGAGCTGCGGCCCTTCCCCCGCGCGCACCGCGGCCCGGTGAACGAGCAGACGCTGTGCCTCACCCTCGCCTCCGACGAGCTGCGCAGCGCCGAGCTCTTCGTCACCCGCCCCCACGGCTCGGTGGAGCGCGCGGCGATGTCCGCCCGCGGCGAGCGCCTCTGCGCCGCCACGCCCTTCCGCGAGCCCGGCCGGCACACGGTGGAGGTGCTGGCCAGCGGCCCGCGCGGCCCGGAGGTGGTGGCGCTCTTCTTCGTGGACGTGGGCGAGGTGCGCGCAGATCCCGCCTCGGCCATGAACGAGCCGGGCACCGACGCGCAGGCCCGCGCCGCGCTGCTGATGCGCGTGAACGCGCTGCGGCTGCAGCACGGAGCGGCTTCGCTCAGGCCCGACCCCGGCCTGGAGACCGTGGCGCAGGCCTGGGCCGAGCGGCT
>CALNBU010000124.1 GCA_937875615.1 uncultured Archangium sp. | reverse complement strand
GCATCCGCCGCGTGCTCGCCCCGCCCTTCTCGTCGGTGTTCAGCGCGTGCGGTGCGGGCAATCTCAGCCAGATGCACTTCCACGAGCGCGGCGCCCATGTCTTCGAGCCGCTGGCGGTGCGCGCCGGGGCGGCGTCAGGCCGGTGAGTGGCCCGCCGTCGCGCAGGCCCGCGCGCCAGTCCGCCAGGTGCGGCACCGCCTGCTCTTCATCGAGTCGCGGCAGGGAGGCCCGGGCCAGGGTGCCGCTGTCGAAGAGCGCGTGCACCTCGAAGCAGAACGACTCGAAGGTGGTGAGGTTCTGGGCCTGCGCGCGGAACACGTCGAAGGTGTACGCCCCGGTTTCGTCGGCGCTGAGCTCCTTCAGGGCCCGCAGCCCCTCGCAGCGCATCGCCTGGTCCAGGTTCATCACGGTGGCGGGCGTCCCGCGCAGCAGCGTCACGCGCTGGCCCGGCCCGTCCACGGTGCCATGCACGGGAAAGATGTCGTCGGGGTTGAGGCAGCCGGCCAGCAACAACAGCAGCGTCGCGCGTCGCATCAGTACACCACCTTGAAGCCCAGCGTGGGGAGGATGATGGGCGCCGCCTGCTGCGTCCTGGTGGGGACGTCGGCCGCGTCGTAGCCGTAGGTGAAGCCGTACACCTCCTGCGCGCCGATGATGTTGAAGACGTCGAGGTAGATGTCGAGCGACCAGGTGTTGAAGGGAATCAGCTTCGAGGCGCGCACGTCGAGGCGCGCGAAGGCGGGCAGGCGGTCGACCTGGTCCAGCGGCACCAGCCCCCAGCGCTGCCGGCCCTCGGTGACGCTGACCGGCCGCATGGTGCGCGAAGAGAACTCGCCCGACTCGGGGCGGCCGGTGTTGAGGTGGAACGACGCGCCCACCTTGAAGCCCGCAGGCAGCTGGTAGCCCAGGGTGACGTTGAGGGAGTGGGTCTGGTCGAAGGTGAAGGGCAGCAGCGCGATGCCCTCGCTCACCTCCGAGTGGTCTTCGTTGAAGATGGCGAAGTGCCGCACGCGCTCGCTGCGCGAGAGCGTGTACGAGAGCCAGCCGAACAGCCGCCCGGACTGCGGGAGCCGCACCATCAGCTCCAGCCCGTAGGAGCGGCCCCAGCGGCTGCCGTGGTAGCGGTCGTCGAGCGACGAGACGCCGGTGATGAACTCGGTGAGGCTCCGCTCCCGCACCTGGAACATGTGGTTGAGGAAGAAGTCCACCGACACCTCGAGGTCGAAGGGCAGCCTCGCCTGCGCGCCCACGCTGAACTGCCCCACCCGGTGCAGCCCCTGGCGCAGCGCGGCCACGTCGGAAATCGGCAGCGAGATGAGCAGCATCGGCGCCTGGTGCGCCAGGGCCGCGCCGCCGCGCACCAGCAGCCGCTCGTGGGGCCGCGCGCGCACCTCCAGCCGCGGCTCCACCGTGCCCAGGGTGAAGCCCACGGGGAGGTGCCAGGTGTCGACGCGCACCCCGGCCACCACGTCGATGGGCTCCGAGAAGTAGCCGGCCTCGAGGAAGGTGCCGGTGAAGACGCCCATCACGTCGGGCTGCCGCAGCAGGTCGCCGCCGGCGCCGAGGCCGGTGGTGGTCTCCACGCCCGACACCTGGCGCTCGAAGTCGAAGCCCAGCCGCGTCTGGAAGTTCTGCCCGAAGTTCAACTTGTAGAGCGCCCGGCCGGTCCACACGAAGCGGTTCATGAGGAAGCTGCCCACGCGCTCGCCGTTCTGCTCTCCGTAGACGCCCAGCGTCTCCCAGCCCACGAAGCTGCCGACCTCCAGCGCGCCCGGCCCCAGCGGGAACTGGCCGCGCAGGTCGATGCGATGGAAGCGCGAGGTGAGGAAGGCCGAGGGCTGGTCGGGGTTGGTGTTGCGCACGCCCGCCACGTCGCTCGAGCCGAAGGCCAGCAGGCGCAGGTTGCCGGTGCCCACCTTCTGCTCGATGCGGGCCTGGTAGTCGTAGGCCTCCAGCGCCGGCCTGATGTTCTCCCCGAAGGCGCCCGCGGCGCCCAGCGCGGCGAAGAGCCAGGCGGCGTAGTTCACGTAGCCGGCCAGGGTGATGTTGGTGCCCGTCTCCTTGATGGGCACCTCGAGGAAGGCGCTGGTGGCGGTGATGCTGGGCGAGAGGGTGAAGTGGATGCGGTCGTCGCGGGCCTTCGCCACGTTGGCGCTGATGACGCCGCCGGACACGCGCCCGAAGCGAGAGGGGGCGTTCGAGGGGTAGAAGTCGATGCGCTCGATGAAGTCGGGGTGGATGACCTCGTTGCCCGCCATCAGGTGGTAGAGCTGCGGCACCCGCACCCCGTCGAGGTAGAGGCCGGTGGCCGCGGGCGATGCGCCGCGCACCACCGGGTAGCTGAGGCCGGAGATGGGCGTCACCACGCCGGGCAGGAGCATGATGACGCGCAGGGGCTCTCCCGCGGTGCCCGCCACCTCGCGCAGCTCGGCGCCGGTGAGCGTGATGCGGGACACCTCGGCGCGCTCGGTCTGCCCGCGCACCACCGTCTCCCACGGCCGCGAGTAGAGGCGGTTGAGGCGGTAGACCACGGACACCGTGTCGCCGCTCTTCAGGTTCTCCCGGTAGATGCGCGGGCGGTGCCCGCTGGCCTGCACGCGCACGCGCTGGGGTCCGGGCGGCAGCGCGAGGGTGAAGTGGCCGGTGGCGTCGGTCTCCACCGGGGCCACGCCGCCGTCCTCGAGGTCCACCAGGGCCAGCGGCAGCTCGTCGCGGGTGCCGCGCGTCATCACCTGTCCGCGCAGCGTGGCCCAGGTGGGCCCGGCGTCTGGCGCCTCGGCGTGCTGAAAGCGGTAGCGGTAGCCCAGCACCACGGCCACCGGTTGCCCGTCGAGGGTGGCGGGCGTGAAGCGCAGGCCCTTCGCCGCGGTGACGGCGCCGGCCACGAAGCGCTCGTCGCTGGCGTGCACCACCGTCACCTCCGCCACGGCGCCGGCGGCATCGACGGTGAGCGAGAGCTCGACCTCGCCTTCTTCTCCGCTGGCCGTCTCCGGGTACGGCGCGGGCGAGGCGTGGACCAACACCGGCGGGAGCACCACGCCGCCGTCGGCGTCGACCTGGGCGCGGGCGCCCGAGGCCAGCAGGAGCAGCAGGCCGCAGAGCAGGGGACCTCGCCGCAGGAAGGAGGCGCTGGTGCTCACGGGCCGCGACATGTGCGTGTCGGTCGCATCAGTCAACAGTCGAGTGCGTCGCGCGCGGGCGGCCGTGACATTTGCGAAACACGCCGGTCGTTGGTTAACCTCCTGGGAGTCTTCTTTCGAAGGAGCGGACATGCAGGACCTCTCGACGTTGATGCCGATGCTTGTTGGAGCCGCAGTCGCCGCCGCGGCGGTGCTCCTCCTCGGTCTTCGCGCGCCCGCCCCCGCCCCTGTGCCCGTGCCGGTGAGGCGCCGCCGCCGTTGAGCGGTGAGGCCCCGACGACGAAGCGCGGCACCTGGCCGCTGACGTGAAACGACTCGAACGGCTGGCGAAGCTGGGCTTCGCCGTGGTGATGGCGGTGTTGTGCTGGCGCCCGGGGCGTCGGCGCGCGGCGCGCAGCGCGTTGGCCGTGGCCCGGCCGCGGCGGGTGCTGGTGGTGCGGCTCGACAACCGGGTGGGCGAGGCGCTGCTCACCACGCCGCTGCTCGACGCCTTGAAGGCCGCCGGCCACGAGGTGCACCTGCTGACGCACCCGAAGATGCGCCGGGTGTTGGAGGGCCACGGCGCCCTCGCCCGCCTCTGGAGCTGGGAGCGTCCGCTGGGGACGCTGCGAGCGCTGCGCGCGCAGCGCTTCGAGGCGGTCATCAACTGCGGAAACTGGGCGGAGCCGGCGGTGACCTCCGCGGTGGTGGCTCGCCTGGCGGGCCCGGCGGGCGTGGTGCTGGGGCCGGCCAACTTCCCCTCGGGGTGGTTGATGGACGTGCCGGTGCCGCCGCGCGAGGGCACCACCTCGGAGTTCGTCCAGCGCGCGCAGCTGGGCGCGGCGCTGGCGCCGTTGCCCGCGCCGTTGAGGCTCTCGTTTCGTCCCACGCCGCCCTTCGTGGTGGTGCCGGGCCGCTACGCGGTGGTGAACCCCGGCGGGCGCCTGGGCTGGCGGCGGGTTCCGACGGCCACCTTCGGGCTGGCGGCGCGGGCGCTGGCGGCGCGCGGGGTGACGCCGGTGGTGACCTGGGGCCCGGGCGAAGGGCCGCTGGCCGACGAGGTGTGCGCGGCCTGCCCGCAGGCGGTGCGCGCGCCGGCCACCGACCTGGAGCAGCTGGCGTCGCTGGTGCGCGCCTGCGGCCTCACCCTCTGCAACAACACCGGCCCCATGCACCTGGCGGTGGCGGTGGGGTGCCCCACGGTGGCGCTGTTTCTCCGCATGGACGTCGCCCGCTGGGGCCACGACTACGCGCCGCACCAGATGGTGGACCTCTCGCAGACCGACGACGTCGAGGGGGCGGTGACGCGCGCCCTCGCTGCCTTGAGGCTTTCATCGGCTGCGGCACCGGGCTAAGCGCCGTGTCCGAATGGCCGCGAAGAAGAAGACCACCACCGCGAAGAAATCCGCTCCGAAGAAGAAGCCCGTGAAGGCGGCGAAGAAGCCCGCCGCGCGGAAGCCCGTAGCGAAGGCCCCGGCGAAGAAGCGCGTCGCGGCGAAGTCGCCGGCGAAGAAGAGCGCCGCCGGCAGCAAGAAGAAGGCGCCCGCCCGGAAGGGCCCGCGCGTCGCGAAGCGGCCGACGCTCAAGCGCAAGCCGGCGCCGAAGAAGCGCGTCGCCGCGAAGGCCCCGGCGGCGCCGCTGCCCGAAGCGAAGGTCGCGCTGGAGCTGGCCCGCGAGGTGGCCCGCGTGGCGGCCGACAAGAAGGCGGAGCGGATTCTCATCATCGACACCCGCGCTCGCGCGTCGGCGGTGGGCTACGACTACCTGGTGCTGGCCTCCGGAGAGGCCGACCGTCAGCTCGCCGCCATCCAGGAAGGCGTCGACCAGCTGTTCAAGCCGCGCGGCATCCGCGCCGCGTCGGTGGAGGCCTCGCCGGAGTGGGTGTGCGCCACCTGGGACGAGGGCGTCATCGCGCACTTCTTCACCGCCGACCGCCGTGAAGAGATGGACCTCGAAGGGCTGTGGCGAGACGCTCCGCGCGTCCTGCCGTGAAGCTGACCTTCCTCTCCGTGGGGAGAGACCGCTCGGGGCTCTTTCAACCCGGCGTCGACGAGTACGCGCAGCGCCTCGCGCGCACCCACAAGCTGGCGCTGGTGGAGCTGCCGGAGTCGCGCGCCTCCGGTGAGGCGGCGAAGGAAGACGAGGGTGCGCGCGTGTTGGCGAAGCTGTCGGCGCGCGACGCGCTGGTGGCCCTCGACGAGCGCGGCAAGGCGCTCTCCAGCGTGCAGCTCTCACAGTGGCTGGGCCGCCAGCAGGACTCCGGCCGCGACGTGGCCTTCGTCATCGGCGGCGACGAGGGCCTCTCGGAGGCGGTGCGTGCGAAGGCGGCGCTGGTGCTGTCGCTCTCGGCGTTGACGTTGCCGCACCGCCTGGCCCGCCTGGTGCTGCTGGAGCAGGTCTACCGCGCCTTCTCGATTCTTCGCGGCGAGCCGTACCACAAGGTCTGAGTGCGCCCGCGTCGGAGAAAAGTCGCGGCGTCCGTGGCCGACGGGCTTCGCAGGCACCGGGCCCCGACGTAAGTTGCCGCCGATGCCGCTCCACGTCGCCGTACTCCAGGACCGTTTCCGCGCCGCGGTGATGGGCTTCGCCATCGGCGACGCGCTGGGGTTCCCCCTGCGCGGACTGCCCGCGTCGGCGCTGGCGCGGGTGGCGCCCTCGGGAGACGACTTCGCCGCGCGGCCGCGGGGCGGCTTCCCCCGCGGACAGTTCTCCGACGACACCCAGATGATGATGGCCGTGGCCGACGCGGTGGTGCGCGAGAAGCGCGTCGACGGCCGGGCCGCCGAGGCGCACTCAGGGGCGGTGGAACGGGTCGTCGTAGAGCTGCTCGGGAACGTTCAGCACGAAGATCGGGGTGCCGGATTCCCAGATCGCGGTCGCGCCAGCGCGCACGAGGTCGATGTGGCGCTTGCCGGTTGCGAGGATCTGGACGTCTCCGCCGACGACGCGGACCGACGCGCCGTTCACGGTCACGACGCCGTCCTTGCGCTCGGTCTGCGGGTAGGGCTCGTGCAGTTCGCGCAGGTCGCTGAGCACGTAGGTCGGGCGCGAGCCCTCGGGTGCGGCGAGTACGTGCTTCGGGCGATCGATACCGGTCAGCACGAGGACCGAGTCGATGCCGACGCGGGCAGCGCCCATGATGTCGGTGTCGAGCCGGTCGCCGATGAAGAGCGTCTTGTTCGCCGCGAACCGTGCGATGGCTTCTTCGAAGATCGGGATCTCGGGCTTGCCGGCGACGGTCGCGAGGCGTCCGACGGCGGTGTGCACGGCGTACACGAAGTCCACGGGCGTCGCACCGGCGGGAAGTCCGA
>CALNBU010000123.1 GCA_937875615.1 uncultured Archangium sp. | reverse complement strand
GATGCGCCCCTTGTCGTCCATGCGGAAGTCGATGCGCGCCACGTCGCGGCACCCGAGCGCCATGAAGGCGGTGCGGGCCGCCGCGCGCAGACGCTCCGACTGGGAGGCGTCGACCTTCGCCGGCACCTCGTAGCGGATGCGGTCGTTCTCCTCGAGCTTGTCTTCGAACGAGTAGATGGGCGTCTTGTCCGACTTGTCGGTGAAGACGATCTCCATCGGCGGCAACACCTCCGGTCGACGTTCGCCCAGCAGCCCCACCGTGAACTCGCGCCCGCCGATGTACTCCTCCACCAACGCGGGCTGGTTGTAGCGGCCGACCATCTCCTTCACCACTTCACGCACCTCGGCCTCGGAGTGGCAGACGCTCTTGCTGATGACGCCCTTGCTGGAGCCCTCGGCCACCGGCTTCACCATCAACGGCCAGCGGGTGAACTGCTTGTCGAGGCGCTCGCGGCCGGTGTTCATCAACTGGAAGTTGGGCGTGTCGAGGCCCGCGGCGCGCACCACCTTCTTGGCCAGCGCCTTGTCCAGCGCCAGCGACAGCGTCGCCGGGTCCGAGCCGGTGTACGGGATGTCGAGCAGCTCGAGCAGCGCGGGCACCTGGCTTTCGCGATTCCGCCCCCGGAAGCCCTCGGCGATGTTGAACACCACGTCGACGGGCGTGGTGGCCAGCACCATGGGCAGCTCCGGCGTGGCCTCGAGGTCGATGACCTGGTGACCGTGGCTGGCGATGGCCTCGCGGATGGCCTGCAGCGTGGTGGGCGAGTCGTACTCGGCCTCGCGATCCTCTCCGTCGGCGGTGGGCTTGATGCGCTTCACGTTGAAGGTGAAGCCCACCTGCAGCGGGCCGCGCCGGGCAGGCTTCGAGAGCCCCCTCGGTCGGTCCTTGATGCGGTAGCGCCGCGCCGCGTTCTGGATGACGCCGTCGATGACGCCGTCGAAGTGCAGCCCTTCCAGCGCGGCCGCGGCGTACAGCCCCGCGCCGGGCTCGAGCGAGGGCAGCGCGTTGATCTCCAGGAAGTATGGAACGCCCGCATCGGACAGGCGGAAGTCGACCCGCCCGAGGTCCTTCACGTCGAGCTTCTTGATCACCCCGCGCGCCATCTTGCGGATGCGGTCGCTCATCTCTTCGCTGATGCTGGCCGGGGTGCGGACCGTGACCGACTTGTCGGTGCGCGTCTTGAGCTCGTAGTCGTAGATGGCGTAGCGCCTGTCCTTCAGGGACGCCGAATCGATGACGTACTCCACCGGCGCCAGCACTCCGTCGAAGTCGTTGTCCACCGCCTCCAGGAAGGGCACCGTCAGATCCCTGCCCACGATGTACTCCTCGACCAGCACCCCCGCCGGGTAGCGTTCGAGCGCGTCCGCCGCCTTGCGCCGCAGCGCCTCCACGTTCTCCGCCACCGACTCCTGCGAGATGCCCTTCGAGGAGCCCTCGAAGTTGGGCTTCACGATGACCGGGAAGTGCAGCTCGTCGGGCTTCAGCTCCGAGAGCTTCTCGATGAACTGCCAGCCCGGCGTTCGCACCCCATCTTCACGCAGGATCAACTTGGTGAGCTGCTTGTCGAGCGTCACCGCCAACGCGTACGCGTCGGACCCGGTGTAGGGGAAGCCGAGCTCGTCGAAGAGCGCCGGGAAGAAGGCCTCGCGGAAGCGGCCGCGACGCCCCTCGGCGGTGTTGAAGATGAGGTCCGGCGCGAAGGCCTCCAGCCGGGCGACGGTGCGCGACGCGGGGCCGGACACCTCCATCTTCTCCACCCGGTGTCCGAGTCGCTCGATGGCCGCGGCGAGCGCGTTGACGGTCTCCTCGGTGTCGAACTCCGCCTCTTCTTCAGAGTCGGACAGCCGCAGATTGTGAGTGAGCGCGATGCGCATGACGTTGCAAGTCCTCTCTGTTGTGAAGCCCTACTGCGATTGCTTCAGCCGCGCCGGCGCGCGGCTCTCTTCTGCCCGGGTGATGCGCTGCGGGTGATCCGCCGCCACCTTGCCATCGATGACCTGGGTCTGCGCCCAGGTGTCGCCGAGCCGCAGCCCCTCTTTGTCGCGGAAGCACTGCAGCGCCTCGATGCCCCCGATGACCGTCAGGCCGGCGAAGAAGGCGCGAGGCCCCAGCTCCGGCATCATCGACAGGATCAGGATCAACCCGAAGGGCGCGTTGCGCAGCACGCTGTCCCGGTGTCGCGCGCCGCTGCGCGTGGGGAGGTACACCACCTTCACGCCGAAGATCTTCTTCCCCGGGCTCTGCCCCTGCAACATGCCGTCGGCGAAGAGCGTGTAGAGCAGCGCCATCACCACCCCGGCGGGCCCCGTCGACACGTACAGCGTCCACGCGATGGCCGCGTCGACCAGCCGGGCACCGCTGCGCAGCAGCAGCGAGGCCTTCGGATACCCCGAGGGCTCGCCTTCGCGCACCACGCGCAAGGCCCTCACGACTCGTCCTCTCCGGCCAGCTCGTGCAGGCGCTCCCACGCCGACTGCATCGCGTCTTCTTCGCCCGATTGAGCGAGTCGCCGCAGGTGCGCCTCGGCCTCGGCAGGATCCCGATGCGCTTCGAGGTGGGTCACGATGGCCACCGGCTCCAGCGGCGGCCCCTCACGCGTGAAGATGACGAAGGCCATCGACGGTCGCTTGCTCGACTCGCGCATCGCGAACTGCACGCCGTCGAAGCGCCAGCCGAGCGCGCTCCACTCATTGAGCGTGCGCTCCAGCGCGCCCTCATCGACGTTCGGGAGCTCCACCACCTTGTAGTGGAGCGCGCGGGGCGCTTCGAGCGGAGTGGCGCGCTTCTTCGCGCGTCTGGTGACCATGACGAAGAGAGGCTACCACCAGACGAGCGTCTTCTTGTCGCTCGCCGCGCTTCCACCCTGATCTGCCGCGGCGTCGGCCCACAACAGACTCACCAACGTCTGCGTGCCGAGCGCTCCGACCCCCGCGAGGATGTACGGCACGGGAGACTGGGTGAAGCCCGTGGTGGGCCCCAGCAGCAGCCCCGACACCACCAGCACCACCCCGCCCACCAGCGCGCCGAAGAGGTTGGCGCGCATGATCTGCCCGATGCTGGGGTTCAGCTTCAGCGCCGCCAAGGCGGCGACGCCCGCGCCCAGCGCCGGCAACAACATCACCGCGTCGAGCCCGGTGCGCGCCGACGACATTCCTCCGGTGGTGGCCACGATGCCCACGATGAGCGCCCCGTAGATGGCGGCCCACGCGCCGCCGGAGGTGATGAGGAACATCTTGTTCAGGGCGAAGTCGCCGCGCGCCAGGATCGCCGACAGCCACCCGCCGGCCATGCCGCCCAACAGGCTGCCCCAGGCCGTGGCGTAGGCGTCGTTGTGCCCGGTGATGAGGTCCACCATGCCGCCCATGAACATCGACCCGAAGGCGCTGTTGATGATGCCGAAGTTCGCGGAGCGCACGCTGACCCAGTTGAAGAACTGCCAGATGGAGGCGCTGGCGAAGCCGATGCCCGCCCCCAGCAGCGTGCTGGTGAGGTAGGCCACGCGCGCTTGAGGGCCGGTGGCGATGTCCGAGCACGAGGCGGGGCGCTCGTCGACCGGGAACGCGCTGTAGGGCAACCGCACCACCCCGTCCGCCGGAGAACAGCCACCGCCGAGCGAGCCCTCGGGCTGCCCGGGGACACGGTGCGGCGGCGACGCGTCGATCAACCTCGGCACCAGCTGCGTGGCGAGGCCGCCCAGGCCGAGCATCAACGTGTGGTGCGCGAGAAAGATGCCGCTGCCGGGCCCCGACAGGAACGCGCCCTCACGCGGGTGGCCGTCGACCATCGCGCTCGGTCCGGTGGGCCCCGGGAGCTGCGCCGGGACCTCGTCGAGCTCCTCGGGCGGCGTGTACTGAGGGATGGCCTCGAAGGTGCGCGTCTCCGGCGCCGGTGGCGCGTCGGGCGTGGGCACCTCGATGATCTGCTCCGTCTGCGGCTGCGGTTCCGCCAGCGGCTCGGGCTCGGCCTGAGGCTGCGGCGGCACGATGATCACCTGCTCGGGTGCGGGCTCCTCTCCCGAGGGGATGTCCGGCGTCTCCTGCCCGACGGCGAGGAGCGAAGACAACGCGACGAACAGCGCGAGCGAGCGGGGCATGGTTTCCAACATAGCGCGCATACGGTAGCTCCCCTGCATGCCGATTGAAGCCTTTCGTGAACTCCTCCCCAGCGTGCACCCGCGCGCGTGGGTCCACGCCTCCGCCGCGCTGCTCGGCGATGTACAACTGGGAGAAGACGTGTCGGTGTGGCCGATGACTGTGTTGCGCGGCGACTGCGGGACGATCCAGATCGGCGCCCGCACCAACCTCCAGGACGGCGTCATCGCCCACGCCTCCACCGGTTTCAGTCAGACCACCATCGGCGCCGACTGCACCATCGGACACCGGGTGGTGCTGCACGGCTGTACCGTGGGTGACCGCTGCCTCATCGGCATGGGCAGCGTGCTCCTCGACAACTGCGTCATCGGAGCGGGCAGCTTCGTGGGCGCCGGCTCGCTGGTGACGCCGGGGAAGATCTTCGAGCCCGGCAGCTTCATCGTCGGCTCGCCAGCCAAGCGCGTGCGCGCGGTGCGCGCGCAGGACCTGGCGATGATCGACGGCGGCGTCCGCTCCTACCTCGCGCTGATGCAGACCTACCGCGACGCCTCTTCGCGGTAGAGCTCGGCGAGCGCCCGCGCCCGCTCGATCTCGTCGCGGGCGGCGTCGAGCTTCATCACTTGCTCGAAGTCTGCGGCCCGGGCCTTCAGCGCCGCCGACACCTGCACCCCGCCGGCGAAGCGCGCGCGCGCCGACTGGCGCTCCTCCTTCAGCTCCGCCAGCTGTCGGCTCAGCGCCTCGGCCGTCGCCAGCAGCACCGTCGCGTCGGCCTCCGCCTGGGCCAGCGCCTCCTCCGTGCGCGCCAACAACCCGCGCGCCTCGGCGGCGTCACGCAGCATCACCGACCTGACGCGCGGGTCACCGCTCTCACGCGCCTCGAGCTCCCCGAGGCGCGCGCGATACTTCTGCTCGTCGCGCCGGAGCTCCGCGCGCAGCGCCACCAGGGTCGCCGCGGCCTTCCGCGCCGCCGCCCCCTGCCGTTCGAGCGAAGCGATCATCGCGTCGAAGGCCGCCAGCGGGTCCATCGGCTTCTCTTCCTTCTTCCTGAAGAGACGAAACGGCATCGCCCGCCACGTCAGCACACCAGCCGCAGCGCGGCGATGGCCTTCTGCAGCGCCGCGTCGGAGACCCGCACCTCGGCCAGCCAGGTCCGCAGCGGAATCCCGTAGAGCTGGAGGAGGTGCAGCAGCAGCGTGACCGCCTCCGCGCGACGGCGCTCGATGGGCGCCAGGCTCACGGTCTCCAGCACCGCCTCGACCAGATCGCGCAGCCGCGGCAGGTGCGTCGCCTGGACGCCGGGCGTGGGCTCCTCGGGGTCGGCCCGGGGGAGCGCCTCCGGAGCCGCCGCGCCTCCCCGCGCGAGGCGCTCGAGATTCTCGAGGTGCGGCAGCAGGCGCTCGAGCGCCCCGGAGGTCACCTCCACCTCGGCCGGCAACAGCGTGCGCCACGCGGTGTCGAAGTCGCTGCGCGCCAACCGGATCTCCGCGTCCGAGAGGTGGCTGTAGAAGGCCCGCCCGCCGGCGTCGCGCTGCTCCAGCACCAGCGCGCGGAGATCCGGGTTCTCTTCACCCAGCGAGATGAACGAGAGCGAGATCTCCAGCCCATCGAAGGGCCGCCGCGTGCGGCGGATGAGCTCCTGGTCGACGCCATCTTCTCCGTCGGTCACCAGCACCACCGTGGCGCGCGCGAGGTAGGGGTCTCGCCCCCGGGCCCGGCCGATGGCGTCGAAGGCGGACATCAGCGCGAAGGAGATGTCGGTCTGACCCTCGGCCGGAGAGTGCGCGAACAGCTTGTGGATGTGCCGCGCCGCCTCGTCGCCGTTGTCCACCATCGCCAGGTCCGACGGCTGATCATTGAAGAACGAGAAGTAGAGCGGGTCGAAGGGCAACCCCGACGCCGCCCTCACCCGGATGGCGTTGAGCTCCGAAATCAAGAGCGCGTCGCGGAAGCGGGCCCGCGCGCCGTGCATCGAGCCCGAGGCGTCCAGCACGTACACGCGCACCGCCCCGCGGCGCGCCGCCCGGGGCTGACTCTGTTGCGACTCTTCGAGGTAGGTCCGCACCAGCTGCCGCCCCGACGCGAGGTCGAGCAACAGCGAGCCGGGGCGGTCCATCACGAAGTGCGGGAGCTGATCGAGCGAGCTGGTGGTCTCGTAGTGCATCAACTGCGTGGGGTACGGCACCCGTCGGCGCACCGGCCTGCTCAGCGCGGTCTCCGCCTCCACGTAGTCCTCGGTGAGCGCCGCTTCGATGTCGAAGAAGCGCGCGCAGCCGGTGGCCAACTCCAGCGCCGCGCGCTGGTCATCGCTGAGGTCGAACGCGAACCGGGCCAGCTTCGAG
>CALNBU010000122.1 GCA_937875615.1 uncultured Archangium sp. | reverse complement strand
ACGTCGTCGTTGGGGTCGATGCCGACGCGCAGCATGCCCACGTCGGCGGGCCGGGAGTTGCTGAGCGCCGCGCCGCCCTCGAGCGTCAGGTACGCCAGCTTCGCCGTCGCCCCGCCGGAGATGTACAGCTGGCCCCAGGGGTCGGCCTCCTGCCGCTCGAACCGGATGGGCTGCGCCGCGGTGCCCTCGGCCACCAGCTCGCCGCCGGCGCGCACCTCGAGGCCGTCGTCGTGCTCGAGGCGAACGACGACGCAGGGCTCCAGGGTCAGTTTCTCTCCGCTGCGCACGCGGAGCGGGAAGGTGATGACGTGCGGGTTGCCGGCCGCGGTCCACACCTCGTCGGGCGAGCCGAGAACGTCGCTGTGCCGCGTCCCGCCGTCGGACGGAAGCGGAGGGCAGGCGCTCGTCGTGCCGCCGTCTCCCGTCGGTGGCGTGGTGCCGGCGTCGTCCTCTGGCACGCCGACTGGACAGGCGAAGAGACCCGTGAAGCACAGCAGCGCGAGCAGGCGTGTCATGTGGCGCGTCAGCCGACCCGGATTGCCGAAGAAGCGCAAGGGGCTCCGTGGCGGGAGGCCGACGCTGCGGCCGCCTCCGCCAGCTGCTAGACCGCGCGCCGCCACGATGGCCGGTCTCTTCGAGCGACTCACCGAGTTCTGGATGCCCGCCGGCGTGGAGGACGCAGAGGCGCACGCGCGGCTGCGCTTCGGTATCCAGGCCTGGCTGGTGGCCTGGCCCTTCGCCTTCGCCTGGACCGCGTACAACGCCGTGCTGGGGCTGTGGGCGCAGGGCCTCTTCACCGGAGTGATGATGGTGCTGGGCCCGCTGACGCTGCGGGCCGTTCGCCGCACCGGCCGGCTCTCTCCGTGGTTCGAGGTGTCGATGGGCTGCACCCTGCTCCTCTACGGACCGGGGATGCTCACCCAGACGCCGGTCGATGAGACGCAGCCCTACTTCGCGCTCGTCGTCCCGCTGACCGCCGGGTTCCTCTTCGGTGGGCGCGCCGCCTTCTGGTGGACCACGGCGACCGCGGTGGTGCTCATCACCTTCATGCAGCTGGGGCTGGCGGGCTACACCCTGCCCTACGAAGACCCCACGCCCCGGCTGAGCAAGGCCTTCAACGTCTTCACCGGGCTGGCCATGGCCGGTGCCTTCGCGTCGCGCTTCTACGCCGTGCGCCGCGCCGCCTTCGAGCGCGCGGAGGCGGCCAACCGGGCCAAGAGCCTCTTCCTCGCCGTGGTGAGCCACGAAATCCGCACGCCGATGAACGGGGTGCTGGGCATGACCGAGCTCATGTTGCAGGACACCCGCGACCCCGTCGCGCGGGAGCGGCTGAGCGCCATCGTGCGCAGCGGGCAGCTCCTCATCTCGCTCATGAGCGACCTGCTCGACGTCACCAAGCACGAGGCCAACAAGCTGGTGCTGGAGACGCAGCCCGTCGACGTGCGCCAGCTGTGCGACGACGTGGTCAACCTCTTCTCGGCCGGCGCCGAGGCCCGCGGCGTGCGCCTGCAGGTGGAGGTGGACGACGCCGTGCCGGGCTTCGTGGGCGGCGACGGGCAGCGGCTGCGCCAGGTGTTGTTCAACCTGGTGGGCAACGCGGTGAAATTCACCGAGGTGGGGCAGGTGACGCTGCGGGTGCGCCCCGGCCTCACCTTCGAGGTGGAGGACACCGGCAGCGGCATCGCCCCGGAAGACCGCCCGCACCTCTTCACCCTCTTCGGACAGGGCGCCACCGCGCGGCGCTCCGGCGGCACGGGCCTCGGCCTGGCGCTGTCGAGCCGCATCGTCTCCGCCATGGGCGGTCGGCTGGAGGTGGAGTCGGAGCCGCGCCGGGGCGCCCGCTTCTTCTTCACGGTGCGCCTGGACGCCGTGGCGGCGCCCGTCTCTCCGCCGAGGCCGCCGGTGGTGGGGCGGTTGCCAGTGCTGGTGGTGGACGACAACGCCGTCAACCTGACGGTGGCGGCGGGCCTGGTGCGCAAGGCCGGGTACGAGGTGCACACCGCGACGTCGGGCGCCGCGGCGGTGGGGCTGGTGGCCGGCGGTGACTACGCCGCGGTGTTGATGGACTGCCACATGCCGGAGGTCGACGGGTTCGAGGCCACCCGCCGCATCCGCGCGCTGCCGGGCGGGCGCGGGCAGGTGCCGGTCATCGCGCTGACGGCCTCCACCGCGGAAGAAGACATGCTGCGGTGCTGGACCGCAGGCATGTCAGAGGTGCTGCTCAAGCCAGTGCCCTTCGAGGCGCTGGTGCGGGTGCTGCACGAGTCGGTCGGCCGGACCTGACCCTGGCGGCTCAGAGCTGCTCGCCGTTGAACAGCCGGTTGGCCAGCCGCTCGCGCGCCGCCTGCGAGGCGTCGGGGTCGCGCGGGCGCTCGAAGCGCCGCATGAAGAGGTCGGCGGCCTTGATAAGGAGCTGTGGACAGCTGACACCGTGGAAGAGGACT
>CALNBU010000121.1 GCA_937875615.1 uncultured Archangium sp. | reverse complement strand
GTCATCCATGCGCGAGGCCAGCAGGCTGGCCAGCTTCACCCACAGCTCCGGCTGCAGCTCGCAGGAGTCGAGGTTGCTGAACAACTCGAAGGACAGCTTCGCCAGCCGCGGCAGCTCGGGCACGCGCTCGCGCAACGTGCGGAAGAATGAAGCCGGCTTGAGCGCGTCGGGCCTGCTGCCCGCCATGCCCAGCGTACCGCCGGTATGCACCACCAGGAGTCGTTGATGAGCCAAGAGTTCCTTACCTTTACAAGCCTTACCCCCGTGGCTACAACGCCCGGAATCATGGCGCACCTGTCGGGAAGAGTCGTGGTGATGGCCGGCCTGCTGCTCGCGGGTGGCGCGCTGGCCCAGGGAGACGCCGCCCGGGCCCTCTCCCAGGTCCCAGGTTTCGACTTCTCCTCGCTCCCGGCGCCCGCCCAGCGCGAGCTGCTCAGCGTGCTCACCGACGAGTTCGACTACTGCGGCAGGCCCGCCACCCTGCTGGGCTCGCTCAAGAAGGGTGACGCCTGTCAGCACACCCGGCGCATGGTCGGCCTCGCGGCGCGCCAGGTCAGCCAGGGCGCGGTGGCCAACGAGGTCATCGTCTCGCTCAGCCGCTACAACCAGACCTTCGGTCGACCGCGCGCGAAGTTCCAGCCCGACGAGCGCCAGTGCCTGGGCCCGAAGGACGCGAAGGTGACCCTGGTGGAGTTCTCCGACTTCGAGTGCCCCCACTGCGCCGCGGCGCGGCCGGTGCTGGAGGCCTTCGCGAAGAAGAAGCAGAACGTGCGGCTGTGCTGGCAGCCCTTCCCGCTCCCGCACTTCAAGCACGCGATCATCGCCGGGCAGGCGGCGCTCTTCGCCCGCGACGGCGGCCGCTTCTGGGAGCTCCACGACGCGATGTTCGAGAACCAGCTCGCGCTCTCCGAAGACTTCATCAAGGGCCTGTTGAAGAAGAACGGCCTCGACGTGAAGGCCTTCCAGAAGGCCGTCGACGCCAGGCAATACCTCGACGAGCTCCAGGCCGGGCAGGAAGCCGGGCGGAAGGCCGGGGTCGAGGCCACGCCGACGGT
Organism: uncultured Archangium sp.; assembly: GCA_937875615.1. GTDB lineage: Bacteria > Myxococcota > Myxococcia > Myxococcales > Myxococcaceae > Archangium_A. The sequence continues at coordinate 2,917 of CALNBU010000121.1, read as the reverse complement.
GTACGTCAACGGGCGGAAGCTGACCCTGCAGCCCACCCCCGAAGCCCTGAACCTCGCGGTGGACGACGAGCTCGACTGGCTGGCCGGCAACGGCGCCTGGGCCGCGAACTGACCCTCGTGGAGACCCGCTTCCTCGTCGATGCCCGTGGTTCACTGGCGCCCACCGAGGGCGGCTCACCCCTCGTCGGCCGCACCGGCTACTTCCGGCTGCAGTCCACCTCCTCCGACTGGATCCTGCTGCTGCGCAACCCCGCGCAGGGAGGCCCGCTGGCCACCAGGCCCCGGGTGGTGCTGGCCGGCGACTGCGGCGCCTTCTCGCTGGCCGACCTCATCGCCTTCCTCGGCCAGTCGCGCTGGACGGGCGTGCTGCGGGTGGGCGAGCGCAGCCTCCTGCTCAAGGACGGCGACGTGCGCTCGGCCGCCAGCGACTCTCCGGGAGATCGCATCGGCGAGTTGATGATCCGCATGGGCTACGTCACCCGCGCCGCCCTCGAGACGGTGCTGGCGGAAGCGCCGCCCTCGCGCATCGGCAAGGCCCTGGTGGAGCGCGGGCTCATCAAGTCGCACGACCTCTACAAGTGCCTCAATGAGCAGATAGCGGAGATCTTCCACGGCATCATGCTCGCGCGCGAGGGGGCCTTCGCGCTGGTCGACCAGGAGATCGACGAGAAGGCGGTGGCCCACAACCTCTCGCTCTCGATGAACGGCCTGCTGATGGACAGCATCCGCAAGATCGACGAGCTGGCTCAGTTCCGCAAACGCATCCCCCACGGGCACATGTACGTGGTGCTCAAGCGCGCCCCCGACGGCGACCCGCTCGAGGCCGAGGAGCTCGCGGTGCTGACCCAGGTCGACGGCGAGCGCACGGTCATCGAGGTCGGTCAGCGCGCGCGCTTCTCCGAGTTCGACGCTACCCGCATCGTGCATCGGCTGATGGAGCTCGGCCTCGCGCGGGTGAGCGAGACGCCGCTGGTCGCGGTGACGGCCGGCGCGCCCTCCTCTCCGGAGCTGTCGGCGCTGACGCCGCAACCCAGCGAGCCCCCTCCTCCGAAGCCGGTGCTGACGGTGGAGCAGGTGGTGCGGACCTTCAACGTCATCTACCGCGAGGTGCGCGACGAGGTGAACCAGCGCGGCACCCTCGAGCCGTTCCTCATCTCCGCCAACGCGGCGCTCAAGGGCAACGGCGTGTCGACGTCGCCCGCCCTCACCGGGCTGATGTTCAGCGACGACGGCGTGCTGCCCGAAGACGAGCTCATCGCGCGCTACGGAGAGCTGAACGCGGCGGGCAAGCTGGGCGCGGAGCCGCTGCCGGCGCTGAAGCAGGCGCTGTCCGACGTGATGTTCTTCCTCCTCTTCCAGGCCGGCGAGCTGCTGGAGTCGGCCGCAGATGAGCAGCTGGCCGGGCGGGTGAAAGAGCACCTGGCCACGCTCGAAGTGAAGTGACCATGCTGCCGTTCCTCACCGCCGACGTGCCCGGCTGCGGCGGCGTCTTCAAGGCCACCCCCGAGGACTTCGAGGTCGAGGAGCTCCCGGCCTACGAGCCCTCGGGCGAGCGCGACGCCGAGCACCTCTTCCTGTGGATAGAGAAGCGCGGCCTCTCGACCCAGGACGCAGCGAAGGCGTTGACGCGCCACTGCGGGCTCAAGGAGAAGGACGTCAGCTGGGCCGGCCTCAAGGACCGCCACGCGGTGACCCGCCAGTACCTCTGCGCGCCGGCGCGCTTCGTGGAGCCGAAGCTGGCCGACCTCCAGGTGCCGGGCCTGACCGTGCTCAGGAGCGCGCGCCACCGCAACAAGCTCAAGAGCGGCCACCTCCACGGCAACCGCTTCACCCTCAGGCTGCGCGGCGTGCGCGACGTCGACGCCGCCCGCGCCTCGCTCGCCGCGTTGGTGAAGGCCGGCGTGCCCAACTACTTCGGCGAGCAGCGCTTCGGGCTGGGCGGCGACAACGCGGCGCGCGGCAAGGCGATTCTGCTCGCCGGCGGACGCCACCGGGACCGCTTCGAGCGGAAGCTGTTCCTCTCGGCGTACCAGTCGGAGCTCTTCAACCGGGTGTTGGCCGCGCGCCTGAGCGACGGCACCTACGCCCGAGCGCTGGTGGGCGACGTGCTGAAGAAGGTCCCCACCGGCGGAGAGTTCCTCTGCGCCGAGCCGCTGGTCGATCAACCGCGCGTCGACGCCTTCGAGGTCAGCCCCACCGGGCCCATGTTCGGCCCCGAGATGCGGCACCCGACGGGCGACGCCGACGCGCTGGAGTCCCGGGTGCTGGTCGACGAGGGCATCGAGCGCGCGCTGTTCGAGCGCGGCGGCGGAGAGACGCTGGGCACCCGCCGCACGCTGCGGGTCCCGCTGGCGCTCGAGGCGCTCGAGGCGGAGGGCGAGGTGCTGACGCTGCGCTTCACCCTGCCCGCCGGCAGCTACGCCACGGTGCTGCTGCGCGAGCTGCTCAAGGACTGACGCGCCTACTCCAGCAGCTTCTTGTTGAGGAACAGCGCCGCCTGGTGCGCCAGGTAGGCCACCACGCCGACCTCGTGCTCGAGGAAGTGGCCGTCGCTCTTGCGGTTGATGAGCTGCACGCACCCGAACGACGTGCCGTGGGTCATCATCGGCGCGCAGAGGATCGACCTGGTCTCGTAGTCGACCTTCTCGCCCACCTTCCCGTAGTAGCGGAGGTCCTTCTTCACGTCGGAGAGCGCCAGCGAGACGCCCTCGGCCGCGCAGAAGCCGGCGATACCGGTGCCGGCCGGCACCACGATCTTCGAGCTCAGCACCTCCTTCGCCCGGGGGCCGCGTGCGGTGATGAAGGTGAGGTCTCCGGTGGCCGCGTCGGCGCGCAACACCGAGCCCGACTCACACGGCACCTTCTCCATCGCCAGGTCGAGGATGAACTCCATGGCCCGGGTGATGTCGTCGCTCAG
>CALNBU010000120.1 GCA_937875615.1 uncultured Archangium sp. | reverse complement strand
TGTGCGCGGCACCTCATCAAGCTGGGGCGCTTCCAGTTGGCGGAGCGCCTGGTGCGCGCGGCGCGGCGCGACGCCACGGTGACCGACGCCGCCGACGCGGTGCTCGCGGAGTTGCTGCTGGGGGCAGGGCGCGTCGGAGAGGTCCTCGCCCTCGATGCGTCGCGCTCGCTCCCGCTGAGGCAGGCGCAGGGCAAGGCGCTGCTCATCACCGGGCAGGTGCAGGAGGCCCAGGCGCTCTTCGCGCGCAACGCGGACGACGCTGCGGCCGGCGGCGATGCGCGGCTGGCCTTCTCGGCGCGCCTCAACGAGGGCGTCGCGGCCTACAAGCGCGGAGAGCGGGAGCGCGCCATCGAGTGCTGGAAGACGCCGTGCCCGGAGAGCGGCCCGCTGCGCGCGCACGCCGAGGCGAACCTGGGCTCGCTCTACGCCGAGTCGGGCGACTTCGAGCTGGCGTTGGTGCACCTCGGCCGGGCGCTGTCGGCCTTCTCGCGCTTCGGCAGCGTGCGCGAGGTGGCGATGGCGGCGAGCAACCTCTCGCGCCTGCACCACGCGCTGGGCGACCTGGCCCGGGCCGCGGAGCTCTCGGAGCACGCGCTCAAGCTGGCCGACCGGCTCGGCGACGGCTACCTGCTGGCCTCGGCCAGGTTGAACCTCGGCGCCATCGAGCTCGACCGCCGTGAGTACGGCGCCGCCCGTCGGCAGCTGGACGCCGCCCGGCTGGGCTTCGAGGCGCTGGGCAACGACGCCTGGGCTGCCCTGGCCGCGGCGCTCAAGGCGCGGGCGCACCTGCTGGCTGGCGAACGGGCGCAGGCGGAGCAGGAGCTGCGGTGCCGCGCGGTGGAGAAGGGCGCTGGCGCGCTGCAGGCCGCCACCCTGGAGGTGGAGTTCACCCGCGCCGAGCTGTGCCTGGCCCTCGGAGATCTGCTGGGCGCCGGCAAGGCGGCGGCGCGGGCGCGCGAGGCGTTGCTGGACAAGCCCGACCTCGAAGGGCCCATCCGCACCTACTTCCTCATGGGCCGGCTGCGTCAGGCCGCCAACGACGCGTCGGGTGCGCAGGCCGAGTTCCAGCGCGCCGGGCGACTGCTGGACCAACTGGTGCAGCGGGTCCCGCCGGTGCGCCGCGAGGCCTTCGTGTCGATTCCCCGCCGCGCCGAGGTGGTGGCGGCGGTGGAGCCGGAGCTGCGGCTCCCGCGCGCCATGGCGTCGCTGGCGCAGGCCCCGGCGACGGAGACCTTCGTGGGCTTCGTGGGCAGCTCGGCGGTGCTGCAGCGCCTCACCCGACAGCTCGAGCCCATCGGCCGCAGCAACGCCACGGTGCTGGTGCGCGGCGAGAGCGGCACCGGGAAGGAGCTGCTGGCCGACGCGCTGCACGCGCTCTCTCCCCGGAAGCACATGCCGTTGGTGAAGGTGAACTGCGCGGCCATGGTGGAGGAGCTGCTGCTCTCAGAGCTCTTCGGTCACGAGAAGGGCGCCTTCACCGGCGCCATCCGCGAGCGCAAGGGCCGCTTCGAGCTGGCCGACGGCGGCACCATCTTCCTCGATGAGATTGGTGACATCTCGCCCAAGGCGCAGGTGGCGCTGCTGCGCGTGCTGCAGGAGCGGGAGTTCGAGCGGGTGGGCGGCAACAAGACCATCAAGGTCGACGTGCGCGTCATCTGCGCCACCAACCGCGACCTGGAGACGGCCATCGCGCAGGGGCGCTTCCGGGCCGACCTCTACTACCGGCTCAAGGGCGTGATGCTGGAGCTGCCCGCGCTGCGCGAGCGCCTGGATGACCTCCCCGCGCTGGCCGCGCACTTCCTCGCCCGCGCGGCGAAGGAGCACGGCGGCCCGGTGCGCCGGTTGACGCCCGCGGCGCAGGCGCTGCTGGCCCGCCACAGCTGGCCGGGCAACATCCGCGAGCTGGAGAACGTCATCTCCTCGGGGGCCATCTTCGCGGAAGGTGATGAGGTCGACGTCGAGGCCTTCAGCCACGTCGGCGAGCTCCGGGCGCTGGTCGAGGGCGCGCCGTCGCGCCCGGCGGCGCCGCCCATGGGTGCGGCCCCGCCGCAGAAGGTGGCAGGGGTCACGCCGGTGCCGGTGGTCGAGACAGGCGAGGTGGATTTTTACCAACTCGTCAGAAAGCGCGACGTGTCGCTCAAGGATCTGCGGCACGAACTGGAGATGCAGTGCATCCGCCGCGCGCTCGAAGAGGCCAGCGGCAACATCAGTGAAGCGGCGCGGCTGCTGAAGATGAAGCGGTCCCGGCTCTCCCAGATCGTCAACGGCGAGGCGGAGCTGAAGGAGGTGGCCCATGGTGAAGAGTGAGCGCCGGTCGGCATCGAGGTTGCAAATGACTCTGGGCATGAAGTCTCGAAGCGTCGTCTTTCTGGCAGTGGCAGTGCTCTCCGGCTGTGGCATCGGCGCCGACGAGTACTGGGACGGCGAGAAGCTGGTCTCCTCGAACGGGGAGGCGCTGATGTACGAGCCCGGCTGCGGCAACTCGCCGCCGAAGCCAAGTGGTCAGAATGTGACGGGCACCGGCGGGGCTCGCGACAACGGTGCGGTGGCGCTCCCTCAGGATCCCATCCCCGTGCGTCCGAACATGGTGCCGGTGGTGACCGCGGAGGGCGTGGTGTTCATCGACGCCAGCAGGGCGGCAGCGTACTAACGCTCATGACGCGCGTGGCAGCACCACGCGAAACAGCGCCCCCCCGGCGCTGCCGTCGAGCAGCTCCAGTCGCCCGCCGTGCTCCTCG
>CALNBU010000119.1 GCA_937875615.1 uncultured Archangium sp. | reverse complement strand
GGCGGCGGTGCGCACGCCAGCAACAGGCCCAGCCAGATGGCGAGATTCGTCCGCACGGCGCGCGATGGTGCCACAACCCCGTCAGTGAGAGGAACCTTGCGCGTCAAAAGCGCATGGTCCAAAAGGCCCACCACCCAATCACGGGGCGTAGCGCAGTCTGGTAGCGCGTCTGCCTTGGGCGCAGAAGGTCGTCGGTTCGAATCCGGCCGCCCCGACATTGTTCGCAGTGTGTGCCCGTAGCTCAGTTGGATAGAGCATCGGCCTTCTAAGCCGAGGGTCGCAGGTTCGATTCCTGCCGGGCGCGCTTTTCTCGTTTGACCCGCAGCGTCGCATTGGGTACGTGCCCCGCGCTTCGCAAGATGAATAACGGCGGCTTTAGCTCAACTGGTTAGAGCGCAGGACTGTGACTCCTGAGGTTACCGGTTCGAAACCGGTAAGCCGCCCTGTCTTTCGCAGGACCCGCAGGCGCCTATAGCTCAGCTGGATAGAGCATCGGGCTTCGAACCCGAGGGTCGGGGGTTCGAATCCCTCTGGGCGCACTTGATTCCGTTCTTCAAGAGTCCGGTGCTGGAGCTGCCGCTCGGTCAGCGGGTCGACATCTTCGGAGTGCTGTCGGCGGCGGGCGTGGCGCTGGGCGCGTACCTGGCGGCGCGCGAGGCGCGGCGCTACTGGCCCGGCAACGACGAGCCCCTGCGCGGCGTGGTGACCTGGGCGGTGCTGTTCGGCCTGTACGGCGGGCACTTCATGCACCTCTTCGCCTACCACCCGGAGCTGCTCTCCTGGCGCGATCCGCTGCTGGTGCTGCGCTTCTGGGAGGGCCTCTCGTCGATGGGCGGCGTCCTCGGCGCGCTGCTGGGCATCTTCGTGTACTTCCGGCGCATCCGGGAGCCCATCTCTCCGTACCTCGACGCCCTGGCGCTGGGCGCGGCGCCGGGCTGGGCGGTGGCGCGGGTGGGCTGCTTCCTGGTGCACGATCACCCCGGGGTGCTGACCACCTCGCCCTTCGCGGTGAACTTCCCGGTGCTCGAGTACGGCGGCCCCCGGCACGACCTGGGCCTGTACGACGCGGTGGCGCTGGCGCTCATCGGGGTGCTGCTCCACGTGCTGAAGCTCTACCGGCCGCGCGAGGGCCGGCTGATGGGCGTGCTGGCGGTCACCTATTCGGCGCAGCGCTTCTTCACCGACTTTCTCCGCGCGTCGGACCTGAGCTTCGTCGACCGACGCTTCTTCGGGCTGACCCCCGCGCAGTACGTGGTGGCGGTGCTCTTCGCGGTCGGGGTCTGGCTGTTGGTGCGGAAGGCGCCGGAAGTGAAGAAAGAGGCTTGACGGAGATAGAAGGTGCGCCGTATACGCCGCGCCGCCAGAAGATTCGGGAGCGTAGCTCAATTGGCAGAGCAATGGACTCTTAATCCATAGGTTGAAGGTTCGATTCCTTCCGCTCTCACTCGAACGAAACGGCCGGTGACTCCCTGAAAGAGCACCGGCCGTTTTGTTTTGGGCAGGTGGCGTAACTGGTAGCCGCGCGGGCCTTAGAAGCCCGTGTCGAAAGACGTGCGGGTTCGAGTCCCGCCCTGCCCATGGCTGGAAGTCGAGGTAGACTCGAAGGACACGTGAGTCCCTCGATCGGCATCGACCTCGGCACCACCAACAGCGCGGTCGCCACGGGCACGGGAGGGAAGCTCCGCATCATCGAGCGGGCCACCGGTCAGCGGCTGTTGCCTTCGCTGGTGGGCATCACCGAAGACGGGGAGCGGGTGGTGGGCGAGGAGGCGCGGCTGCTGGCGGAGACCACGCCGGAGCTGGTGGCCTCGGCCACCAAGCGCTTCATCGGCCAGCGCTGGACGCCGGAGCTGGCCGCGCGGTCCAGGCAGCTCTACCCGTACACGCTGGTGTCCGGCCCCACCGAGGACGTGCGCGTCCGGCTGGGGGGGCACACCATGCCCATCTCGCAGGTCAGCGGGATGCTGCTCTCGGAGCTCCGGGCGGACGCCGAAGATCTCTTCGCCGCCGAGGTGGTGGACGCGGTCATCACCGTGCCGGCCAACTTCACCGACGCGCAGCGCGCCGCCACCCGGGAGGCGGCGGAGATCGCCGGCCTCAACGTGCTGCGGCTCCTCAACGAGCCCACCGCGGCGGCCATGGCCTTCGGCTTGTCCAGCGGCTTCACCGGCTCGGCCCTGGTGTTCGACCTCGGCGGCGGCACCTTCGACGTCTCGGTGCTGCGCATTCAAGACGGCGTCTTCGAGGTGCTGGCCACGGCCGGCGACGCGTACTTCGGCGGCGACGACTTCGACAACATCCTGGTGCAGTGGCTGCTCTCGCACATCCCCGACGCCCCGACCCGGGAGCGCCTCACCAACGATCGCGCCACCGTGCAGCACCTCAAGGCGCTCGCGGAGAAGGCCAAGCGCGACGTGAGCTCCGCCGAGTACTCGCGCATCAGCGCGGTGCTGCAGCCGGAGTCGAAGCACGGCGCGGTGCCGCTGGAGACCATGCTGACGCGCCCCTTCTTCGAGAAGTTGGTGCGGCCCAAGACCGAGCACGCGCTGGCCATCGTCGAGCAGTCCCTGCTGGAGGCCAACCTGGCCGCTGGAGACATCGACACCGTGCTGCTGGTGGGTGGGATGACGCGGGTGCCGTTGCTGCGCGCGCTGGTGGCGAAGCACTTCGGTCGGGAACCCGACGCGCGCGTCGACCCCGACGAGGCGGTAGCCCTGGGGGCCGCCGTGCACGCGGCGGAGCTGGTGGAGAAGCGCGGGAAGACGCTGCTGCTCGATGTGGTGGGCGCCTCGCTGGGGGTGCAGGTGGCGGGCGGGCTGGTGAAGTCGGTGTTGCCCCGCAACTCGATGCTGCCGTGCCGCGCCACCGAGCGCTTCTACCCGGGCCGCGACGGGCAGACCCGCTTCCGGGTGCCGGTGATGCAGGGCGAGGGCACGCGCGCCGAAGACGGCACGCGGGTGGGCGAGGTGGTGCTGGAGTCGGAGGCCGCCACGTTGCGCCGCGACCGGGAGCTGGAGGTCACCTTCGCCATCGACGTGGAGGGGTTGCTGTCGGTCAGCGCGGTGGACAGGCTCACCGGGCAGGCGCAGGAGGTGCGCATCGACGCGCGCACCGCGCTGGGGCAGAGCGAGACCACCCAGCTCAAGGCGAAGGAGGCCGCCCACCGGGACGCTCAGCACAGCGTCGACGCGGAGGAGCGGCGCAAGAATCGCCACGCGCGCCGGGCGCTGCACGGCGCGCTCATCGCGGTGCGGCGCCTGCAGCGCGAGCTGCTGCACGTCGCGCGCGAGTCAGAGACCGATGACGCCCGCGCGCTGTCGGCGGAGCTCGCGCCGGCGCTGATCGACGCGGAGCTGGTCGAGCGCTCCGGCACCCGCGAAGAGGTGGAGGCGATGACGCAGCGGCTCCGCGCGCTGCTCCCCGCCTCCTGAGGGGCGGGCTCAGAAGATGAGGCCGGCGCCCCCCGCGAAGTACATGTCGTGCATGTACCCGCGGATGAAGCGGGACACCTCGATGCGGAACTGCAGGCGGACGCTCCCGTCGGCCACCACGGCGGGGCGGAAGCGCAGGCCCGCGCCGTACTGGAAGAGGAACTTGGTGCCGGACAGCTTCAGCACCTCGTCGCCGACCACGGTGTTGGTGTCGGCGATGTTCAGGCCCAGGCCGACCTGCGCGTAGAAGGCGACGGGCGACTTGCCGAAGGGGAGGGCGAGCGCGGGGGCCAGCGTCAGGTTGTGGAAGTTGGTGTCGGTGTTGACCAGCGCGGTGCCCTCCTTCGAGCCGACGTACGAGTACATGACGTCGAGGAAGAACATCTCGCGGAGGAACTCGTCGGCCAGCAGCCGGCCCCACTCCCAGGTGAAGCGCACCCCGAAGAGGAACCGCGGGTTGACGCCGGCGCGCGACGACTCCGGGAGCGCCAGCCCGAGGATGATGTCTCCGCCCAGCCCCACGTTGGGATCATCGAGCGAGGCGAGCGACTTCACCTTCTCGCGCTCACCCTCTTCTTCGTCTTCGTCGCGGAGGTCGCGCGAGCGCTTCTTCTTGCGCTTCGCCGGGAGCTCGTCGTCGGTGTCGTCGTCGTCGCGCGCGTCGTCGTAGCGCATCGGCTCGTCGTCGTCGTCGCTCTGGGCGTACGCGGGGAAGGCCAACAGCAGGCTCGCCGCCAGGAAGGTGTATTTCATGGGCAGTTGACCGTGATGGGGGCCTGGTCGCACTTGGGCAGCTCGTCGGTGACGCCGTCGAGGCCGATGCAGGGGCTGCTGGCGCAGCGCAGGCGCAGGCGCGCCGCGAGCTGGCTGCACACGTGCTGGCGCAGGCGGTTCTCCTGGATGTGCCCGGCGATGACGTTGGTGACGGCCTCGGGGGTGAAGATGGCGGGGTTCGCCTCGGCCGACTCGATCAACTGGCGCAGGCCGCGGTTGCTGGGCGACTCATCGTCGTAGGCGGCGATGAGCGCGCGCTGCAGCACCTCGATGGGCCCGGCGGTGTTGCCGGCCTGGTAGAGCGCCGCGGCCACCAGGTTGCCCACCTCGTACATCCGGGTGGAGGAGGTCCAGGCGGCCTGGGTAGCGCCCTCCAGCTGGGCCTTGAGCTCGTCGCTCATGCAGGCGTCGGTGCGGGCGAGGTTGCGCATGTTGGTGAAGCGCTCGTCGTCGATGGACTCGGCGAGGAAGTTGGGCCGGCAGCCGGCGGGGTCGTAGCAGGTGGCGCCGAAGCCGTGGAAGTCGGCCAGGCCCTCGTCGAGCGACTTGAGGAAGTTGAAGGCCTGGGGAAAGTTGTTCCACTGGAGGATGGGGGTGGGCAGGCCCTGGTTCCTCAGGACCTTGTAGTTGAAGACGCGGTGGGCGGTCTCGTGGGTGACGACGCCCAGGTTCATCGCCAGGGGCGAGCGCTGCTGGGTCTCGAAGGGCACCAGCACGAAGCTGTTGATGAACGAGAGGTAGAGGGCGTTGTCCTTGAGCGCCTCGGCGCTGTTGAGGCGCACGTCGGACCAGTAGTGGACGTTGAGCGGCAGGTACTCGTTGGCGCGGTCGTAGAGGCCATTGAAGTACGACTGGGCCCGCTCGAAGTTGTAGTAGGCGCTGACCATGTTCCAGGTGTGGAAGTCGGCCGGCCAGAGCACGTCGCCGCGCTCGATGTAGTGGCCGCGCACGTCGGCGCCGCGGTCCTTGACGATGACCTGGTAGCGCTCCTCGGGCGTGAGCGCCGGGAGGTTCTGCTGGAGTGGGTCGGTGCCGCTGACCACCACCCGGCTGGTGCCGATGAAGTTGATGGTGGCGCCCTTGAGCGAGACCACGTTGTCGACGGTGTTGAGCTCCACCTCCCGCGAGGCGAGGGTGCCGGTCTCATCCGGCACCAGGGCCATGATGCGGACCGGCGGCGGTGGGTTGGGACCGCAGGCCAGCAGCAATGAGACCGCCAGCGCGGTGATCGGCGGCCTCCCGTTTGTCAGGCGTCGCATGAAGTTGGTGTCTACTACGGGTTTTTTTGGCTAACGAGCGCAAGCGTCCATGAGCGAGTTCATCAACAAGGTGAAGCGCACGCACAGCTGCGGAGCGCTGCGTGCATCTGACATCGGCCGAGAGGTCGTGCTGTTCGGCTGGGTCCAGAACCGGAGAGACCACGGAGATCTCATCTTCATCGACCTGCGCGACCGCGACGGGTTGACGCAGATCGTCTTCGACCCCAGCCGCTCGAAGGACGCGCACGCGCTGGCGGGCGCGCTCCGCTCGGAGTGGGTGATCGGCCTGCGCGGCGAGGTGCGGTCCCGCGGCATGCAGTGGTCGAAGAAGGAGAACCGGGAGATCCCCGCCACCAACCCCAACCTGGCCACCGGCGAGGTCGAGGTCTACGTGTCGTACGCCGAGGTCTTCAACCGGGCCGAGACGCCGCCCTTCGAGGTGAGCGACTTCACCCAGACCGGCGAAGAGAAGCGCCTCGAGCACCGCTACCTCGACCTGCGCCGCCCCGCGCTCCAGAAGACGCTCATCACCCGCTCGAAGATGAACGCGGCCACGCGCAGCTACTTCCACGAGAACGGCTTCCTCGAGCTCGAGACGCCCTTCATGGGCCGGTACACGCCCGGCGGCGCCCGCAACTTCCTGGTGCCCTCGCGGCTCAACCCCGGGAAGTTCTACGCGCTCGCCGAGTCGCCGCAGCTCTACAAGCAGCTCTTCATGGTGGCGGGCTTCGAGCGCTACTTCCAGATCGTCAAGTGCTTCCGCGACGAGGATCTCCGCCTCGATCGGCAGCCGGAGTTCACCCAGATCGACGTGGAGATGTCCTTCGTCTCGCAGGAGGACATCTTCGAGATCATCGAGGGGCTGCTGAAGAAGTTGTGGAAGGCGGTGCACGGGCTGGAGCTCCCCACGCCGTTCCCGCGCCTCGACTTCGACGAGTCGATGGCGAAGTACGGCAACGACAAGCCCGACCTGCGCTTCGGCATGGAGCACGTGGTGCTCAACGACGTCGTGGCCCGGTTCGGCGCCGAGGGTGGCGTGGCGCCGCTGTGGGAGACGCTGCAGAACAAGGGCCTGATCAAGGCGCTGGTGGTGCGCCCGGTGGCCGACGGGCAACACAACCCGTCGGTGGTGAAGGAGAAGGGCGAGGCCTTCCGGCGCGCCAACCCCAACCCCACCGCGAAGCTGCCGCCGCCGCCGAAGGATCTGTCGCGCAAGGACATCGAGGAGCTCGAGGCCTTCGTGGTGGGCATGGGCGCCGGTGGGCTGGCCCGCGCCAAGCTGGCCGAGAACGGCGACTGGACCCAGGCGCCGCTCTTCAAGGCCGCGACGCCGGAGCTGAAGGCCGCCATCCTCGAGGCCACCGGGGCCAAGCCGGGAGATCTGATCCTCTTCCAGTTCGGCTCGGCGGCGAAGGTCCACACCATCATGGCGAACCTGCGGGTGTACCTCGCCAAGAAGCTGTGGCTCATCCCCGACTACGGCTCCGGCGGCCACTGGAACTTCCTGTGGGTCGTGAACCCGCCGCTCTTCGAGTACGATGAAGAGTCGAAGACCTGGGCGGCGGCGCACCACGCCTTCACCCGGCCGCACGACGCGTGTCTCCCCTACCTCGAGCCCGACGCCTTCCAGCCCGAGAAGGTGTACTGCTACCGCTACGACGTGGTGCTCAACGGCTTCGAGATCGGCGGCGGCTCCATCCGCCTTCATGATCCCGAGGTGCAGCGGAAGGTCTTCGCGGCGCTGGGCCTGGGCGAGGCCGAGGCCCGGGAGAAGTTCGGCTTCCTGCTCGACGCGCTCAAGTACGGGGCGCCTCCGCACGGCGGCGTGGCGCTGGGCATGGACCGCCTCGCCTTCCTCATCACCGAGACCGAGTCGCTGCGCGACGTCATCCCGTTCCCCAAGACGCAGCGGGGCACCGATCTGATGACCCAGGCGCCCGGTGCCGTCGACGAGAAGCAGCTGCAGGATCTGTACGTGAAGTCGACGCCCCCGGCCCGGGGCTGAAGGCGCTTCGGTCTCTACTGGCAGTTCGGCCCCGCGCCGGTCATGGCGGGGCTGAAGTGCACGGCGGGGCTGAAGCTGCAGGCGTGGCTGGCGCGCACCGTGATGCGGCCCACGCCACCTCCGCCGCCGCTCCCGTAGCGGGTGGGTGAGGCGTCGGCCCCCGGCTGCGCCTCCGCGCCGCGGGTGGCGCCCGCTCCGCCTCCGTCGCCCGGCACCAGCACCGAGTCGCCGCCGGCCGCGGGCGTCAGCGACGGCTGGCCGTCCTGGCCGGCC
>CALNBU010000118.1 GCA_937875615.1 uncultured Archangium sp. | reverse complement strand
CGGTGGTGCCGGCGTCGGTGGTGCCTGCGTCGGTGGTGCCGGCGTCGGTGGTGCCTGCGTCGGTGGTGCCTGCGTCGGTGGTGCCGGCGTCAGTGGTGCCGGCGTCAGTGGTGCCGGCGTCGGTCCGCAAGACGCATTCCTTGACTGCGAAATCGCAATACTCGTCGTCGTAGCAATCGCTGTGTTGTTGGCAGCTCGTCGGCGGCATATCGGACGTACAACCCGATACGACGATGACGATGCATGCCATGAGTGTCTGCTTCAAGATGTCCTCCCCTCTGTCGGCGCTGCAATGAGGCCGACGCATTCATATTCTTTCGGCGTGGGTGACGCGACTGCGTCATGCCGTGCGTGCCTCTCGCAAACCGGATGCCGGACCCTGTAGCGTGTTTTCAGCCTGTTGGCTGTCTGGCCGGGTCCGTGCGGAGCGACGGTGGTCGCCTCCCCGAGACGGCGGAGGTCACGACTTGCCGATCAGCCGCTTGAGCGAGATCTTCCTGAAGCCGCGCCACATCTGCCGCACCACCGCGGTGGTAGAGAGGAAGACGGCACCGCCGACGCCCAGCAGGCCCAGCACCGGCACGCCCCACACCTCGATGGGCTTCTGCGCGAAGGCGATGAAGGCCCCGATGATGAAGGCCGAGGCGAGCATGCCCGAGAAGGCCACCACCGCGAACGCGCGGATGGAGTTGTTCAGCGTGTCGAGCTGCTCGCCCTTGAGGTTCACCACGAAGCGACCGCTCTCGAGATCGGTGAGGATCTGCTGGAGCTGCAGCGGCACGTCGTTGGCGGCACCCTGAAGCCGGAGCAGCGTCTTGAGCAGCCCGCCCTGCAGGTCTGACGGGTCGAAGCGCTCGCTGAGGAGCTGTTTCCCGTAGGGCACGAACATCTCGCCGATGGGCATCTCGGGGTACAGGCTCCGCAGCAGGCCCTCGAGCGCGATGGCCGCGCGGGTGAGGATGGCGAACTCCCGCGGCACGCGGATGCGGTACTTCGAGAGGAGGCTCAGCAGGTCCGCCAGGAGATGTCGGCTGTCGATGTCGCGCAGCGCGGCGGTGAAGTAGCGGTTGAACAGCGCCTCGATGTCGAGGCGGAAGGCGTGCAGGTTGGTGCGCGCGTCGGGCGCGCCGAGCCGGTACAGCGTGCGCGCCACCGAGTCGGGGTCCTGCAGCCCGATGCCGAGGATGAGCTGCACCAGCGTGTCCTGCATCTGCCGCGACACGCGGCCGACCACCCCGAAGTCGATGAGCGCCAGCACCGGGCCGGGCAGCACCAGCATGTTGCCGGGGTGGGGATCTCCGTGGAACAGCCCGTGCTCGAAGAGCTGGGTGAAGGCCATCTTGATGATGGTCTTCGCCAGCGCCTGCCTGCCGGCCTCGTCGAGGTTGGCCTGGCTCAGCTTGGGCGCGTCGATGAACTCCATGGTCAGCACCGTGCTCGCGCACAGCGCGTCGTACACCCGGGGAATCTTCACCTCCGGAACGCCCGCGTGGTTCTTGAAGAACGCGCGCAGGTTGTCGGCCTCGTGGAGGAAGTTCAGCTCCTCGTGGACCGCGCGGTCGAACTCGGCGACGACCCCGGTGGGGCTGTACACGCTGCCCTCTTCGACCACCGCCTCCAGCGCCCGCGCGAGGTAGTTCAGCACCGCCATGTCGGCGCGCAGCTGCTCGCTGATGTCGGGGCGCTGCACCTTGACGATGACCTCCTCGCCGCTCTTGAGCCGCGCGCGGTGCACCTGGGCGATGGACGCCGCGGCCAGGGGCGCGGGCGAGAAGTCGTCGTAGAGCGCCTCGATCTCTTGTCCGAAGGCGGTCTTCACCTGCGCGCGCACCTGCTCGAAGGGGAAGGGCGGCACGCGGTCCTGCAGGAGCGAGAGCTCGTCGATGAAGTCCGGCGGGAGGAGATCCGCGCGCGTCGAGAGCACCTGGCCCAGCTTCACGAAGGTGGGCCCCAG
>CALNBU010000117.1 GCA_937875615.1 uncultured Archangium sp. | reverse complement strand
GTGGGCGGTGGCGGCGGCGTCGCGTTCATCGGAGGTGGCCGGGGCGGCGGCGGCGCGCCGGTGGGCCGGAGCGCTCCAGCGACGGAGCGCGGGGGCGGTGGCGGCGCCCGCTCGTGGGTGGCGGCGCCAGGGAGAGACTCCGGGGCCTCCGACGCGGCGTCGTCCGGGGCGGCGGGCAGGGTGCCCGGGGCGGTCAACCAGAGGCTGAAGGTGACGGCGATGACCAGCAGGAGGCTGAGTGCTCCGATGAGCCGCTTCCATTTCATGGCCTCACCGTAGCGCAGGCCGGCCGCAGGTCACTCCCGGGGGCCGAGCTGCACGGTGGGCTCCGGGTCGACCCAGGGGCGGACGAGGAGGTCGTCAATCCACACCCCGCCGCCGTCGGCGCGCACCAGGTACTTGTTGATGCCGACGTTGCCGGCGTCGAAGTCGGCGCCCAGGTCGAAGCCGCCGCTGGCGGGAATGCGCACCTCGTCGCCGATGAAGACGCTCGCGCGGGTGCCGTGCAGGGCGAAGCCCACGCGCGTCCACTCCGGGGTCACCAGCGCGCTGCCCGAGGGCGGCAGGAGCTGCTGCCAGGTGGTGTCCACCACCTTCGCCAGGTTCCAGCCGCCGGTGGTCTGGTGGGAGGTCTCGTAGCTGTTGCTCCCGGGCGTCACCCGCAGGCGCAGCGCCATGTCCTGACTCACCAGCCCGAAGGAGAACCAGGCCTCCACCAGCACGTCGGCCACGTGGAGCGCGGGGAGCGCGCTGAGCTCCCGCCGGCCCGCGGCCTCGGGCGGGTAGTGGAGCGCCGCGCTCCCGCCGTGCGTCTGGCTCGAGTCGAGCTGCCACAGCCCGGGCTGCTCCTGGTTCCAGCCGCTCAGGTCTCCGGACTCGAAGCCGTCGAAGAGCAGGAAGACCTGGCTGGGCGTCGCCGGAGGCGCCGGGGCGTCGGAGGCGCCGTAGTAGAGGAAGCATTCGCGGTTGACGGAGTTGGCGGGCAGCGCGCGCGGCGCCCGGAACCACACCCGCGTGGAGGCCAGGTTCCAGCCGTGGCCGGTGTCCACCACGCGGTCCCGCTCTTCGCCGCCGCAGACGACGCGGAGGTCGTGCCCGTCGGCGCGCGCCAGGCCCGCATCGACCAACGCCGCGTGGTCCACCTCGACGCGCACCGCGTAGTCGGGCCCCGTCGCGGCGCTGGTGGTGAAGATGAGGACGCTCTGACGGTGGGCCCACGCCTCGTCCCACCAGGCGCCGGCGTCGCCGCCGCCATCTGGCTCACCGCCGTCTTCGTGCGCACCCGCATCAGGGGCGCCGCCATCATCGCCGCCATCCAACCGGGTCGCCTCGAGGCACACGCCCTGCTGGCAGAGGAAGCCCGGCGCGCAGTCCGCGGTGTCGTGGCAGGTGAAGACCAGCCCGTCGGTGAAGGGCTCGCAGGTGCATGCGCTCAGCAGCGGGAGCAGGAGGAGAGCGGACGCGCGCATCGGGCCGATTCTACTCACAAAGCGCAGGCCTGAGACCGCGGGCCCGTCGCCCGGCGTCACAGCAGCGGCAGCTTCTCGCTCATCTCGGCCAGCATCGCCGGTGGGTAGGGCGGTCGGTCGTCGCCGGGCTCGATGAAGGGGTCTCCATAGCCGGGCACGCGCCCGCCGCGGCCGGGGAAGCTGGTGCCGTAGGCCGCGTCCGACAGCTCGTAGTCGGCGGGTGAGAGCCCCATCGCGCGCGCGAAGCTGGCGAGGAGCCGGTTCTGCGGCAGCCCGGCGCGCCACATGTTGCCCCAGCGCCCGCGGATGGCGCGCGTGCGGTTGGTGTAGTCGATGTAGCGCCCCGTCTGCCAGGCGCCGCCGCCGCTGCCGGCGACGATGGAGGGCACGGACTTGGCGTCGTGGGTGGTGGGGCCGCTCTCGGAGCTCCAGTGCACCAGCGCCTGGTCGAGGAGCGTGACGCCGGGCAGCACCTGCGCCTGGGCCATGCGGCGCACCAGGTCGGTGAAGCCGTACTGGAAGAAGAAGCGCTGCGTCTGCAGCATGTGCGTCTGCCGGTCCTGCAGGAAGTGGTTGTGAAACACCATGCCGTGCGCGTCGGTGCGCTGCGTCTCGAACTCGCTGGGGGTGTTGAAGGTGGTGGGGTCCCACTGGTCGCGCAGCGAGCTGAACTGGCGCACCATCATGCGGGTGACGCCGCACATGAAGGCGTTCACCAACATCATGTTGGTGAGCTCCAGCACCTGTCGCTGTTCCGCGACCCGGGCCTCGGGCATGCCCGGCGCGCCGCCCCAGTCCCAGTCCGCCTCGCCTTCGCGCAGCCGCAGGCCCCGCTCGGCCTGGGTCACGGTGGGCACGGTGCAGCCCGCGGTGGCGGTGGTGCGCATGCGGTCGGAGATGTTCTGCACGCCCTCCACGTACTCCTCGAGCCTGATGCGGTCGGCCTGGCTCAGGCGCCGGCCGGGCCCGAAGGCGCCGCGCGAGAGGCGCACGTAGTCGGCGTGAATCTTGTCGACCAGCGACACCCGGGGGTCGACCTCGCCCGGGGTGGTGCTGAGGCCCTGGAAGAGCAGGTTGAACCACTCTCCGAGCGTGCGCACCTGGTACGGGTTGTTGGCGACGCCGGTGCCGCTGCGGAAGGTGCTCAGGTGCGTCGACGACGCGTTCACCACCGGCGCGCGCAGCAGCAGGCGGTCGGCGGTCGAATAGAAGCGGTCGCTCCCGGCGATGACCGCGTCGATGGTGGGCACCGGCGCGTCGGCCAGGCCGTTGTCGATGCCCCCGTCGCGGTTGGGGAAGTTGCCGAGGTAGCCGCGGGTGTGGCCGCCGAAGGTGAGGAAGTCGATGCCGCGCAGCACGTTCATGCGCGCCAGCAGCGAGTCTTCGACGAAGGCGCCCACCAGCGGCGAGAAGCGCGCGGCGCCTCCGTCGAGATCTGGCATGGCCTGCTGGCGGTACGCGTCGCCCTCGGCGTGGGTGCGCTTGAGCGCCAGCAGCTCGCCCCAGTGGGCGACGTGGGGGCCGTCTCCCGCCACGTCGGCGGTGAGCTGCGCGGCGGTGAGCGGGGCGTGGCCTTCGAGCGGGTAGGTGTTCTCGGTGCTCATGCCTCCGTGGCCGACCCACGTGGACACGAAGAAGCGGGGCGCGGTGATGGTCTGCGCCTCGGCGCGGCCCATGAGCGACGGGAGGAACGGGAGCGTCAGCGTGGCGCCGCCGAGCCCCTGCAGGAAGTGCCTTCTGTTGAGCCGCTGGTATTTCATCGCGTTGGCTCCTTCAGTTTTCCGCGGGCGTGCGCCGCCGCGTGAAGTCGGGTGAGTGAATCAGCGAGCGCAGCACGTCGCCGAGCCGGTCGCCGCCCGCGGCCCGGGTCAGGTCGGTGAGCAGGCAGGCGTCTTCGTTGGCGCTCAGGGCCTCGCGGCGCCCCTGGAGGTAGCGGAAGGTGTGGCGGGCGTAGCAGGCGTGGAAGCGCTGCGAGTCGGCGATGGCGTGCGAGAGCTCCACCGCGCCGTTCACCTGCGCGCGGTCGCCGTCGAGGTGCAGGTTGGGTGTGGTGGTGTCGTCGACCGGCACCCACTGCGTCACCAGCCCCTGGCCGTCGTAGATGGGCTCCTGGGTGCGGAAGCGCCCGAAGGCATCGTAGGTCTCGAAGGCGAAGCCCAGCGGGTTGATGAGGTGCTGGTGGCAGCCCTGACATGGGCTGCCGGGAATCTCCGTCTTTGCCACCACGTCGGCGCGGATGGTGGCGGGGTCCGGGCGCACGTAGGCGGCCGGCGGCGTGGTGTCGGCGGGCGCCACCAGCACGTCGCAGAGGTACTCCACGCGGAGCCGCGCGCCGCGCATCACCGGGTTGGTGTCGGGGTAGCCCGAGAGGAGGTAGCCCGCGCGGGTGAAGAGCCCGGCGCGTTGCCCGGCGGGGAAGTGGACCAGCGCGTCGTCGTCGCCGCTCCAGGGTTGCACGCCGTACACCTGCGCCAGCGCCGCGCTGCGGGCGAACGACACGTCGCTGCGCACCGCGTCCCGGAGCGAGCCGCGCTCGGCGTACCAGGTCATCAGCTCGACCAACTCGTCGAAGGCGTCGAGGCGCAGTTGCTCGAGGTTCGTGCCGATGGGCAGCGCCGGCGCCGACTGGTCGGGGTAGGCCAGCGCGAGCGCGGCCGCGGCGCTGGGGTTGATGCCGTGCACGCGGTCGAGCCGCAGCCACTGGCGGAAGAAGCTCTGGTACTGGGCGCGCGCGGCGTCGGTGGCGAGCAGGCGGTCGATGTGCGCGTCGAGCTCGTAGCCCTCGCCCGAGAAGTCGTGCGCGGCGGCGTCGAGCAGGGCGTCGTCCGGTGGCGCGTTGGTGATGGCGAAGGCCATGCGCGAGGCGACCTCCCAGGCGGTGAGCGCGGTGAGGTCCGCGCGGGCGTCGAGCGCCTCGCCGCGAAACTCGGTGCGGAAGATGAAGTCGGGGGCCATCAGCAGCGCGGTGATGAGGCCGCGGTAACCGCCCCACTCGGCCCCGTCGTAGACCTCCCGGTAGTGGGCGCGGTCGTCGGCGTCGGTGGGCCTTCGCAGGGCCCGGAGCCCGAGGGCGTCGATGAAGGCGGTGACGCAGGCCTCGGCGTCGGGCGTGGCGCAGGTCGTCTCGCCGCCGAAGGTCCGCACGAAGGCGTTCAGCCGCCCGGTGTCGGCGGTGACCCAGGTGGCCACGGCGGTGGCCACCTCGAACTGCGGCGTCACCAGCAGCGGAGAGACGCGCTGGTCCATGGAGTCGTAGACGAGGTCCGCGCGGTGCCCGTGCCCGTCGACGGGCAGCGCCGCGAGGTGGGGCGCGACGCTGGCGGAGTTCAGCACGCCCTCGACCTGCGCCGCAGAGAAGGCGCGGCCCAGCACGCCGCTGAGCGCGTTGCGGTACTGGGTCGGGGTGAGCCGCCGCACCACCTCCGGGGAAGGGTCACCGCCCGGCGTGCAGGCGAAGGGCTCCCGGGGGCTGCCGCCGCCCGCGCCGCCTCCGGTAGCGCCGGTGCCGCCGCCGACGTCACCGCCGCCCACGCCGGGGCCGAGCGGACCCGAAGGGCCCTGCAGCACACCCTCACAGCCGGCCAGCACGAGCGCCAGGCACCACGCGCGCGTCACGGACATACGGCGCTCCTTTCGACGGTACCGCTGGAAATCATGGTCACCGGGTGGCTGTGCCGGAAGGCGTCTGCGGGGAGCTCGTCCCACAGCACGCCGTCCAGGCTCCGGTAGAAGCGCTGGTCTTCGTACCAGACGTTCCAGCCGCCGCGCACGCCCACGAAGGTCCCGGAGGGGCTCACCGCCGCGGCGCCGATGTTGGGGCCGCCGCCGACGCCGCCGTCGGGGCGCCGGGTCTGCGTGGCCTGAGCGCTCCAGGTCAGGCCGTCCGGGCTGCGGTGCACCTGCCCCGGGCTCCAGAAGATGAACTCCGTGCCGGTCCACAGCAGGCGCGACTCGGTGTTGCCGCTGAGCTCGGTCTGCGTCCAGGTGCGGGCGCCGTCGCCGCTGCGGCAGACGATGGTGTTGCCGCTGGCGCCACGCGCGGTGACGAACACGCCTGCGCCGTACGCGGGGTGGGTGGCGCCGCAGCCGTCGAGGCGTCCGCCGCCGTCGAGCTGCGGCCGCTCCCAGGTCTCGCCGCGGTCTTCGCTGAAGAGGTAGTCGAGGTTGGCGCCGTCCTGCGCCGACACCAGGTACACGCCGCCGCCGGCCACGCCGCCGCGCACGTTGTAGATGGTGGCGCCGCCGCTGCCGGTGACGGGGATGGAGCCGTGGGATTGCCACGTCAGCGCCCCGTCGTCGGAGCGCCGCGCGCTGCGGGTGGCGAGGAGGAAGCGCCCGTCGTCGTACATGACGTCGGTGGCGTTGGCGCCCATGTCGACCTGCTGCCAGTCGACGCCGTTGGCGGAGCGGAAGATGGTGCCGGGCGCGCCCCAGCCCATGGTGTGGACGAAGACGCCGCCCGCGAAGAGGAGGCTGGTGGTGGAGTAGGCGTTGTGGTCGCAGTCGGTGTTCTGGCTGCCGCCATCGGGGAGCGTCAGCGTTCCCCAGCAGCGGTAGCGCAGCTCCGGCGCCCAGCCGTCGTCCACCGCTACGTCGTTGACCCAGGTGCGGCCGTCGTCGCAGGAAATCGCCCGGCGCTGCTGTTTCCCGATGGCCACGAAGACCTCGATGAGGCCGGCGTCCGCGACGTGTCCGCCGCCGGCGTCACCCGCGTCGACCGCGGTGCCTCCGCCTGCCTCGCCGCCGCCTCCGCCCAGCGGGTCGCCGCCGGCCGCGCCACCACCCGTAGCGCCGCCTCCC
>CALNBU010000116.1 GCA_937875615.1 uncultured Archangium sp. | reverse complement strand
CAATGACCACATGGCCAACGTGGTGCGCGTGGTGCGCGACGAGGCCGGCCGCGTCACCTCCATGGTGCTGGCCACCGGCAGCTTCGACGACATGAAGGACGCCGACGGCGCCACCGCGCCGCGCTCGCTGGGCGAGGTGAACAACTACAGCGAAGAGGTGACGGTGACCTTCGATGTCGAGGGGCGCATCGCCGATGCGAAGGTGACCTGGA
Source organism: uncultured Archangium sp. (assembly GCA_937875615.1). Classification (GTDB taxonomy): domain Bacteria; phylum Myxococcota; class Myxococcia; order Myxococcales; family Myxococcaceae; genus Archangium_A. The sequence continues at coordinate 964 of CALNBU010000116.1, read as the reverse complement.
GCTCCGAGCCGGCGTGGCTCGTCGACGGCCGCTACTCCGCGCGCTCGCTGCTGATGGAGCTCAAGCCCGGCGGCACCATCTCCGCCGGCCGTTGGGCCTGACGCGTCGGTCTCGCTTGAGCCGGGCCCCGCTCTGCCCCACGCTGTCGCCCCATGAGCCACGCCCCCGGAAGCGTCAACCCCGCCACCCTCGCGCCGCTGGCGCCGGTCACCACCTCGACCGGAGAAGCGGTGAAGGCCGCCATCGAGGCCGCCCGCGCCGCGCAGCCGGCCTGGGCCGCGCTGCCCCTGAGCGAACGCGCCGCGCAGATTCACGCGCTGGGTCAGGCGATTCTCGCCCAGGCCGACGCCCTGGCGCAGGTGATGGCCGATGAGACCGGCCGCTCCACGGTGGAGGCGAAGGCCAGCGAGCTGACCTCCCTCGCGCCCTACGTGGCCACCGCCATCGCGGAGGCGAAGCGGGCGCTGAAGCCGCACCGGGTGCGCTTCTCCGCCCTCGACTTCCCCGGCAAGCGCGGCGTCACCGAGGCCCTGCCCCGCGGCGTCATCGGCATCATCGCCCCGTGGAACTACCCGCTGAGCAACTTCTGGAAGTCGCTCTTCCCCGCGCTGCTGGCGGGCAACGGCGTGGTGCTCAAGCCGTCCGAGTACACGCCGCGCACCGGCGCCGCACTGGCCGCCATCGCCGCCACGGTGCTGCCGCGCGGACTGGTGGGCGTGGTCCAGGGCGCCGGCCCGGTGGGCGAAGCGCTGGTCGACGCCGTGGACGCCGTGGTCTTCACCGGCTCCGTGCCCTCGGGCAGGAAGGTGGCGGAGCGGGCCGCGCGGCGGCTGATTCCCTCCTCGCTGGAGCTGGGCGGCAAAGACGCGGCGCTGGTGTTGGCCGACTGCGACCTCCCGCGAACCGCGCTGGGCGTCGCCCAGCAACAGGCTGTGCGTCACCGCCAGGCCTTCGCGCTCCAGCG
>CALNBU010000115.1 GCA_937875615.1 uncultured Archangium sp. | reverse complement strand
GAGCGCGGTGAGCACCGCCGGGTCGCCCAGGTCGCGGGCCTCCTGGAAGTGCGCGCGGAAGAAGGCCTGCTCCAGCGCGCGTTGCTTCCCGGGGGGCGCCGCCGCGAGCAGCACGTGCGCGAGCACCGTGGAGGGCATGCGCCGCTGGCGCGAGAGGTCGAGTTCGAGGCCGCTCTCCCGGGCCACCGCCTCGACGCGCGCGAAGAGCTCGCGCGGCTCACGGCCCGTCTTCTCGCGGAGGTGTTGCGCCACGTCGAGGCCGCCCGCTGGCGTGTCGGGGTTCAGCAGGAAGGGCCGGTGGCGCAGCTGCACCCGCTCGCCCAACCCGCTGGCGGCGATGGCGCGGTCGAGGCGCTCGGTGCCGATGAAACACCAGGGGCAGACCAGGTCGGTGTAGACCTCCACCACCACCGGCTTCGGCGGAGGTGGCGCCGGGCGACTGCAGCCCAGCAGGCCCAGCAGCACCACCGCCACCAGGCGCGCGCTCACTCCGGGGTGACCGTTTCCAGCAGCAGCTGGTTGTCGAGCATCGGCTGCCCGGCGATCTGCCGGGCGCGCAGGCGCGCGTGGCTGGCGAAGAGGCGGGTGCCTTCGAGGACGCCGTCGGCGAAGAAGCCCACCGCGCCTTCGGTGCGCGGGCTGGTGCGGGTCTGCCAGGAGCCGTTCTGCCGGCGCGAGAGCTTCAGGTCTCCGCGGGTGGCGTCCTGGTAGAGGGCGTAGATGACGCCGCCCGGCGCGAAGATGATGGCGCTGTCGCTGCCGACCCAGCCCTGGTCGCCGGGCTGCGAGGGGTTGATGCCGCGGTCGATGACCTCCGGCGTGGTGCCGGTCTGGACGTCGGCGGCGAGGTAGAACTTGAACGAACGGCTGGTGAAGTCGTGGTATCCGATGGCCACCTGGCCTCCGGTGTCGACCTTCACGTCGGGGAAGAAGCCGGTGTCGCCGCTCCCGTCGAGCAGCACCGGCGCGCCGGCCGTGTTGTTCGCCGTCACCTTCACCGCGTAGAGGTCTCCGTCGGCCGGGGTGGTGCCGCCGGCGGAGCGCCGCTGGTAGGCGATGATGGCGTCGCTGTTCTTGAAGGCCAGCGAGGCGAAGAGGCCGACGCCGGGGCCGACCTCCTGGAGGTTCGACGGCGTGAAGTTCTCGCCGCAGGTGGGCGTGCCGCCGTTGTCGACACAGCGGCTCCCGCTGGCGCAGGCCGGCGCGCAGCCGGTGGCCACCGTGAAGCAGCCGGGCGTCCCGCCGACGCTGACGCACACGCCGCTGCAGGCGTCGCAGGTCGGCGCGGGCCGGTCGGCGCAGGCCAGCACCTTCACCGTCCAGTCGGAGGCGGAGGTGGGGTTGGGCGAGTTGGCGCGCGCGAACTTGAGCGCGGTGACGTGCTTGAGCGCACCGGAGGGGACGGGGGCAGGGCACTGGCTGACGTCGAAGCCCTCGGCGCCGCCGCGCTGGTGGTAGGCGACCGCCGGTCGGCCCTGCTCATCGAGCGCGATGGAGGTGTAGAGGCCCACGTCGCCGAGCGAGTCGACGGCGTGCCGGTTCCAGGTCCCGTCGGTGGCGCGCACCGCGACCTTCAGGTTTCCGCCGGTGACGTCGTAGTAGCTGACGTACACGCGCCCGCCGCCCACGGCGACGTCGGTGTAGCGGCCCACGTCATCGCCGGGCGCCTCCACGCCGCCGCGCGCTCCCGACGGTCCGTACTTCGGGGTGCCGCCGGGCACGCCGTCGACGTACTCCACCGACCGGCGCACGCCGTCGACGCCGTAGCGGTTCACCACCAGGTCGCCGTACTGGCCGTCGTAGTGAGAGATGAAGAGCTCCTGGCCGGGGTTGCTGGCGATGGCCGAGAAGCGGCCGAGGTCGTTCGACGCCAGGCTGGGGAGCTCGGCGCACACGCAGGCCACGTCGGGCAGCGTGCAGGTGTCCCAGATGTTGCGGGCGTCCTTGAAGGTGGCGATGAAGCCCGCGTTGCAGCTCATCGGGCACGACGCCGCGGGGCGGCCCTCGGGCATCTCGTAGTTCTGGCAGGTGTCGTTGGTGGGCACGCACCCGGCGCCTGCGGGACAGCTGCCGTTGCAGGGCAGGCCGGCCATGCACTCGCCGTTGAAGCACGACTGGCTTCCGGGGCAGACGCCGCCCGGGTCGCAGGCGTGGTAGCGGCAGCGGAGTTCCGAGCCGTAGCTGTCGGTGTACGCCTCGCAGAAGCGGTCGCCCTTGTCGCCGCAGTCGGCGTCGACGGTGCAGTTGATGCGCTTGTCGAAGCACTTCTTGCGGTCGGCCGCGCAGGTCTGGCCGGGGCAGCAGTCCGCTTCGGTGTTGCAGCTGCGGTCGGCGAAGACGCAGCACGCGAGGTCCTTCTGGTCGCGCACCTCGCGGCAGGTGTAGTGGTCGCCGCAGGCCGCGTTGCTGCTGCAGGCGTCGAGCTTCCCCGGCTCCAGGC
>CALNBU010000114.1 GCA_937875615.1 uncultured Archangium sp. | reverse complement strand
GCCCCCGGAAGCCCCGAGCGCGCGGCCCTGAAGGCCGAGCTCGAGAAGGTGGCCGGCGAGAAGCCGGAGATCCCGCTCATCATCGCGGGCCGCGAGGTGCGCACCGGCAACACCTTCGAGGTGCGCAGCCCCTTCGACCACCGCAAGGTGCTGGCGGTGGCGCACGCCGCGGGCGCCGACCAGGTCAACCAGGCCATCGAGGCCGCGATGCTGGCCAAGCGCACCTGGGCGGCGCTGCCGCAGGCCGAGCGCTCGGCGGTGATGCTCAAGGCCGCGGAGCTGCTGGCCACGAAGTACCGGGCCCGCATCAACGCGGTGACCATGTGGGGCCAGGGCAAGACGTCGTACCAGGCGGAGATCGACGCGGCCTGCGAGGGCATCGACTTCCTCCGCTTCAACGCGGCCTTCGCCCAGCAGCTGGGCGAGGTGCAGCCGCTCTCCGGGCCCGGGGTGTGGAATCAGACCGACTACCGGCCGCTCGACGGCTTCGTGCTGGCGGTGGCGCCGTTCAACTTCACCGCCATCGCGCTGAACCTGGCCACCGCGCCGGCGCTGCTGGGCAACGTGGTGCTCTTCAAGCCCGCCGAGACCGCCACGCTGTCGTCGTACACGCTGATGCAGGTGCTGCGCGAGGCGGGGCTGCCCGACGGCGTCATCAACTTCCTCCCCGGCGCGGGTCGGCCCATCGGCGACGCCGCGCTGGCGCACCGGGACCTGGGCGGCCTGCACTTCACCGGCTCCACCGGCACCTTCAACGCGCTGTGGAAGGGCATCGGAGATCGCCTCGGCACCTACCGCCAGTATCCGCGCATCGTGGGTGAGACCGGCGGGAAGGACTTCATCTTCGTGCACCCCAGTGCGGGCGAGGATCTCGACGCGGTGGCGGTGGCCATCGCCCGCGGCGGCTTCGAGTTCTCCGGGCAGAAGTGCAGCGCGTGCTCGCGCGTGTACGTGCCCAGGTCGCTCTGGCCGCGGCTGGAGCGCCTGCTGGTGCCGATGGTGGAGGGCCTCTCCATGGGACCGCCCACGGACTTCCGCAACTTCCTCTCGGCGGTCATCGACGAGCGCAGCTTCGAGAAGTGCAGCGCGTACATCGAGCTGGGCCGCGGAGCCGACGCGAAGATCCTCGCCGGCGGCCGGGTGGACCGCTCGGTCGGCTGGTACGTCTCGCCCACCCTCATCGAGGTGGCCACCCCGCGCCACCGGCTGATGACCGAGGAGATCTTCGGGCCGGTGGGGAGCCTCTACGTCTACGACGATGCGCGCCTCGACGAGACGCTGGTGGAGGTCGACCAGGCCGCGCCCTACGCGCTGACGGGCGCCATCTTCGCCCGCGACTGCCACGCCATCGTGAAGCTGTCGCAGGCGCTGCGTCACGCGGCCGGCAACTTCTACATCAACGACAAGCCCACCGGCGCGGTGGTGGGGCAGCAGCCCTTCGGCGGCTCCCGCGCGTCGGGCACCAACGACAAGGCGGGCTCGCTGTGGAACCTCATCCGCTGGGTCAGCCCCCGCACCATCAAGGAGACCTTCGTGCCGCCGGTCTCCATCGGCTATCCCTTCATGGGCGCCGAGCAGGGTAGAGTTGCAACTGCAATGGCAACAGCAGCGCTGACGCTCGAACAACTCAAGACCGCCATCCGGGGCGTGGGCCTGCGGAGCACCGCGCCGCGCGTGTCGGTGTTGAAGCGCCTGTTCGCGGCCACCCAGCCGATCTCGCACGGAGAGCTGGTCGACGCGTTGGCCGACGAGGGCATGGATCGCACCACCGTGTACCGGAACCTGGTGGATCTCACGGAGGCGGGCCTGGTGCGGCGCACCGATCTCGGAGACCACGTCTGGCGCTTCGAGCTCAACCGCGGCGAGGGCGAGTCGGTGCGGCACCCTCATTTTACCTGTACGGATTGCGGCATCGTCACCTGTCTCCCCGACGTGAAACTCAAGGTGAAGACGAACCAGGTGGTGCCGCGCTCGCTGTCGGAGCAGCGGGTGGAGATCCAGCTCCGGGGGAAGTGCGATGCCTGCGCCTGAGGCGGTGTCGGAGGTCCCGGCCTGCACGGTGCACGCCCCGCCAGCGCAGAGCAAAGGTGAGGCGCGGACGCGGCTGGTGGTGGGGCTGACGGCGCTCACCATGGTGGCGGAGTTGCTGGTGGGCTGGTGGACCAACTCCCTGGCGCTGCTGGCCGACGGGTGGAACATGGGCACGCACGTCGGGGCCCTGGGCATCACCGCGCTGGCCTACTGGTACGCGCGCACGCGGGCCGGAGAGACGCGCTTCGCCTTCGGCACCGGCAAGGTCTACGCGCTGGCGGGGTACACCAGCGCGGGGCTGCTGCTGGCGGTGTCGGTGGCGGTGCTGGTCGAGGCGGTCTCCCGCTTCGTCACCCCGGAGCCGGTGGCCTTCGCCGAGGCCTTCCCGGTGGCGGTGCTGGGTCTGTTGGTGAACCTGGCGTCGGCCTGGCTGCTGGGCGACGGGCACGACCATTCGCACCACGACCACGGGCCCGGCGAGCACCACCACGATCACAACCTCCGCGCGGCGTACCTGCACGTGGTGGCCGACGCGCTCACCAGCGTGTTGGCCATCGTGGCGCTGCTGTGCGGCCGCTACCTGGCGTGGGCCTGGGTGGGCGCGGTGGTGGCCATCATCGGGGCGCTCGTCATCTTGAAGTGGGGCGTGGGGTTGATTCAGGAGTGCGGGCGGCAGCTCATCGATCTCGACCCCTCCACCAGGCTGCGCGACCAGGTGAAGACGGCGCTGGAGACCGACGGGACCCGGGTGGTGGACCTGCACCTGT
>CALNBU010000113.1 GCA_937875615.1 uncultured Archangium sp. | reverse complement strand
CAGAGAATATCTTTTTTAACAAAAACTTTCCCGATATCGTGGAGAATGGCGCCACCGTGCGCGACGCCGGCCACGACGAGTTCACCGGCGCCTGGCGCTTCACCGGCACCGTCTCCACGCACGACTTCACCTTCGAGGCCAACATCGTGCGCACCCTGGCCGGCGCCCACCGCGCCGACTTCGGCGGGTGCTCCATCTTCTGGAGCCGCGACGGCGACACGCTGACCTCCAACGAAATCACCTGCCCCTTCGAGGCCGCGGACCTGGCGACGACCCGCCTCGCCGGCGCAGCGCCGCAGTTCGACGGCACGAAGACGGCGCACTTCGAGCCCGGCGCCACCATCTCGCTGACCGATGGCGGCGTGGCGGTGAACGGCGACGGCGACCTCGACGGCATGGACTTCACCTATTCCTTCACCGGCGTCCGCCCATGAGCAGCGTCCCGCCCGAGGACCGGCTCCGGGAGGTCTTCAACGTGCTCGAGCGCCACGTGGAGACGAAGTACGGCATCCCCATCCTCATCCGCGACGTCCCCAACCCCTTCACCGGCGACCTCGACGGCGCGGAGATTCACGTCGACTACGACGAAGACATCGAGAGCGCGCTGTTCATCGTGGCGCACCTCTTCGGGCACACCGTGCAGTGGAACACCGACGAGGCCGCGCGCGAAATCGGCTACCAGCTCTACCCCAACGCCGACGAGGCGATGATGAAGCGGCTCCACGCCTACGAGTACGAGGCCTGCCGCTACTCGATGCAGCTCTTCCATGAAGCGGGCGTGAACGACCTCGACCAGTGGCTGTCGGACTACTCGGCCTGCGACTTCCGCTACCTCGAACACTTCTACCGCACCGGCGAGAAGCCCCCGTTCAAGAGCTTCTGGCGCGAGGGCTCACCGCTGCTCGAGCCCAAGCCGGTCCCCGGCTTCCATCCCACCAAGTGGGTGTCGCGCTGGGATGGCATCGTCGTGTGATGGGTCCGCAACAAGTTCAGGTTGGCCCGCAGAGACTGCAGAGAGCGCCAGGCACCGCCGCCCTCAATCAACCGGAATCATGGCCGCCCCGGGTGGCTTCAGGTTTGCTTACCGGCCCGTTCATGTTGGCGCGCACGTCCGTGGTGGCCTGTCTGGTTCTCTGTGGGTGCGAGGGCCTGCTCTCCGGTGGCACCACCCCCACTCCGCAGGCCGACGGCGGCAGCTTCGACGCCGGCGGGCAGACCGACGATGCGGGCGTGGTGGTGGAGCCCGGCGACGGCGGGGTGGCCTGTCAGGTGTTGCCGCTGATGGAGTCCCAATGTGGCGGATGCCACGGCGCCGCCACCGCCAACGGCGCGCCGATGACCCTCACCTCGCTGTCCGCGTTGCGCGCGCCCTCCGTCTTCGCCGGCCAGACCCTGCTCGACCGGAGCCTGCTGCGCATGGCGGCCGAGGCCGGGCGCATGCCGCCGCTCCCCGCGCCGGCCTCCTCCGCAGCGGACCTGCAGGTGCTGGAGCAGTGGCGCGCCGAGGGCACGCCCGACTGCACCTCCGGAAGCGGAGAGACGCACACCTGGAAGACGCCCAACCAGATTCCTCAAGACCTCCTCTTCCAGTGCGCCCAGGCCGAGCCCGCGAGCTCGCCCGGCCGCCTGCGGCGCGTGGGCAAAGACGAGTGGTCCGAGCGCTTCGAGGTCACCAGCTACGGCAACGTGCCGCCGTGGCGGGCCCGCGCGCCCTTCGAGCACGACGTGGCGCACGCCTATTCGACCTACGCCACCGGGGAGACCGTCGATGACGCCACCCTGGAGATGTTCATGGACGAGACCATGCTCGGCGCGGCGGGACCCGGCGCGTGGGCGTGGGTGAAGCGAGAGCCCGGCGCCAACTTCAGCTGCATCGAGAACGACGCCGTCCCCGACGACGCCTGCGTGCAGCACTTCGCGCGCAAGCTGCTGCGGCGGGGCGCGCTCTTCAGGGAGCCCTCGGCGGCGGAGCTGGAGCGCCTCGTCACCTTCACCCGCACGGTGTTGGCGTCGGGCGCCTCGCGCGCCGCGGCGCTCGACGAGGTGGCCTCCGCGGCGCTGCTGTCGACCGGCGCGCTCTTCCGCGCGGAGCTGGGCCAGCCGGGCGTCGCGGGCCGCGCCCGACTGACCGACTGGGAGCTGGCGCAAGCGCTGGCCACCACCCTGGGTCACCGGCTCCCGGCCGCGCCCCGCATCAGCATGCGGGCCCCCTCGGGGCTGGTCGACTACCACTGTTGCTCGAATGGACCGCGCGACGGCTTCGCGGTGGGGCGCGAGGGCTTCCTCGCCGACATCGCCGCGGCCGCCGACGACGGCAGCATCTCCGACCCGGCGGTGCTGCGCGGCTTCATTCGCAGGCACGCCGCGGGTGAGCTGACCTCGCCCGACGGCGGCGCCGTCGACCGCCTCGACCTCGGCCTGGAGGTGGAGTTCCAGGAGCGCCCCCGCCACAGCCGCTACTGGACCTCGACGCGGGTGCGCGGCTTCTTCCGCGAGTGGCTGGGCTACGAGGCCTTCTACTCGACCTTCAAGGAGCAGCCGGCGCGCACCTCGAAGTACCAGCCGCTCAACCTCGTCGACCCCATCTATTCGTCCATCATCCGCGAGTACGACGGGTTGCGCGTGGAGAACGGCAACAACACCGAGCCCACCATGGTGCGGTTGCTCGACAACACCATCGCCCGCGTGGTGGTCGAGGACCACGACGTGCTCAAGACGCTGCTCACCACCCGCCGCTTCTACGTGCGCTCCCGGAGCGCCGGCAGCAACCCCACGCCCTTCGGCTACGACGCCGAGGTGGCCGCCACGCAGGAGGGGCGCTGGGTGGAGATGCCCGCCAACGAGCGCGCGGGCGTGCTGACGCACCCGGCCTGGCTGGGCGCGCACGGCGGCAACTTCCACGACGACCCCTCGCTAGTGGAGCGCGGCAAGTGGGTGCGGGAGAACCTCCTCTGCCAGCACGTGCCGCCGCTCAGCGAGGTGCAGGTGGACGCCATGGTGGGCCCCAGCGACCCCTCGCTCAGCGCCCGCCAGCGCCTCGACCTCGCCACCGGCTCCGCCGAGTGCCAGGCCTGCCACCGGCTGATGAATCCGCTGGGCTACCCCTTCGAAATCTACAACCACGCCGGGTACCTCCGGCAGGTCGACTTCGGTGACGCCGGCGTCGACGGCACCGCGATGCTGACCGACATGCCCGACCCCGCGCTGGACGGCCCGGTGCGCGACGCGGTGGAGCTGAGCGAAAAGCTGGCGGCGTCCGACCACGTCAAGCGCTGCTTCGTGCGCCAGGCCTTCCGCTACTACATGGGCCGCGACGAGACGCTGGCCGACGCCTGCACCCTGGCGCGCATGGAGACCGCCTACGACCAGCAGGGCTCCTTCGTCGAACTGCTGGAGTCGTTGGTCACCAGCGACACCTGGCTCTACCGGAGTACGCCATGAAGCTGAGCCGCCGGAAGATGCTGCAGTGGTCGGGCGCGTCGCTCTTCGCGCCGCTGATGCTCAGGGCCCGCGCCGACACCCTCGCCCCGCCGCGGGTGGTGCTGGTGGTGGAGGGCAACTCCTTCTACCCCAGCACGGTGATGTCGGAGGCCACCCGCACCGCGCTGGGGAAGCCGGCCTGGACCGCCGGCGAGACCTTCTTCAGCTCGGCCCTGAGCCAGAGCGCCCCGCGGGTCATCGAGAACAGCCAGCTGGGCACCGCCAGCGCGCTCACCCCACTCGCCGCGCTCCAGCACAAGGCCGCGGTGGTGCTGGGGCTCTCCAGCGTGGTCACCGGCGGCGGTCACTCCACCGGCCGCGGCGCGCTGAGCTGCTCCCGCGGCGGCACCGGCGCCAGCATCGACACCGTGCTGGGCGCCCGGCTCAAGGGAGAGAGCCCCTTCGACGTGGTGCGGGTGGGCGCGGAGACGGGCGACGCGCGCCTCTCGTACGCCACCTGCACGCTGGGCCCCGGGCGGCCGGCGCCCATCATGCTCAGCCCTGAAGACGTCTACCAACGGCTGTTCAGCCTCATCTCCATGGGGAGCGCCAACCCGGCGGTGGCGCGGAACGGGCGACTGCTGGACTTCGCCCGCGCCGAGACGCAGGCCGCGCTGGCCACCTTCCCCGGCTCATCGACCGAGCGCGCGAAGCTGGAGGGCTACCTCCAGGCGGTGGAGGCCATGGAGGCCCGCAACGCGCGGCTCACCACGATGCGCGACCGCGTGCTGCCCCACGTGCCCGCCCCGCCCGCCGCGCAGACCGACCTCTTCGCGCGGCTGACGGCACACTTCGACCTGGTGGGCGCGGCGCTGCTGGGCGGCCTCACCAACGTGGCGGTCATCGTCTCGGGGCCCGGTGGCGGGCTCGAGAACCGCTACACCAGCGTCTTCAACGAGTTGATTGCGAGCGGAGAGACGCCCGCCTGGAGCACGGAGGAGCTGGGGATGAACCGGCACACGCTGCAGCACGCGGTCGGCGTACAGCGCAACCGGGTGGCCATCAACGCGGTGACGCGCAAGCACGTGGAGCTCATCGCCGGGCTCGCCGCGCGCCTCGACGCGGTGCCCGAGGGTGACGGCACCGTGCTGGACCACACCGTCATCGTCTTCATGTCCGACAACGGCGAAGCCCACCACTCCGCGGCGCTGGAGTGGCCGGTGCTGCTGGTGGGCGGCGGCGCGCTGGGCCTGCGCACCGACGGACGCACGGTGGTGTACCCGGGGCACGGCCGCGGTGGACCGCTGGGCGCGGGGCATCGGCAGGTCTCGAACCTCTTCAACACCCTGGGGCACGCTACCGGCGACAGCTCCCTCAACGCGTTCGGTTACGAGAGCAACCGGCGGGTGGCCGAGGGGCCGCTCAGCGAGCTGCTCGTCACCTGACGAAGCGCGTCTGCGCGTCTTCGAAGCTGATGTGCTGCGCGTCGAGGTCGGCCTCGAAGGCGCGCGCCTCGAGAAAAAACCCGGCGCGCCACGCCCGCACGCCCGCGTCGCCGCCGAAGCGCCCTTCGACGAAGTTGCCCTGCACCGATGGCGCCACCAGCGTCAGCCCGTCGCTCATCACCGTCACGCCGGCGTCGTGCGCCATGAAGAAGCCGCTCGAGGCCCCCTCGCGGAAGACCTCCAGGGAATCGGCGGTGGCCAGCAGCTTGAGCCGGGCGCCTTCCCACGAGCGGACCGTCACCCGGGTCAACGCGAGGTCGGCCTGCGGCGCGTCGGGGCGCTGCGGCGGTGGGGCCGCACAACCAACCAACCCGATGAGCGCCCATCGTCGCACGCGACGTCCGTATAGCGGGCCGGCCTCGCCGAACAGAAGCGCTTCACGAATAATCGCCGGGGCGGCTAAGTCGGGTCCGACGTGTTCGCGCCTCTCGCCATGCTGGTGTTCGCCGCAGGTGGCGTGGTGAGCCTGCAGGATGACCCGGCCCCTCCAGCGGAGACCCCAGACGCCGGCACCACGCTGACGCGGCCCTTCTCTCCGCCCTCCTCCATCATCGACGCCGCCGGCCCCCGCCGCGCAGACGCCGGCACCGACGCCCCGCAGGCGCGCCCCTTCTCCCCACCCTCCTCCATCATCGACGCCGCCGGCCCCCGCCGGGAGTCGGCGCCCGAGGCAGGCCCCGAAGCAACCGACACCGGCGCCTCCTTCAGCTTTGAGGTCGCGGCGCTGGGCGGCCTCGCGGTGGACACGGAGCCCGGGGTGGTGGTCGGGCTGGGTCAGCTCAACCTCCGCGGTGGCCTCGGCCGCTGGGGCCTGCTGCTGGACCTCGGCTTCGAGGCCAACCGCATACACCGCGCACCGCCGGTGACGACCGCGGCCTCGACCCAATGGCTCTCCCTGTCGTTCAGCGTCGCCTTTCAGCCTCTCGACTGGCTGTCGCTGGACGTGGCGCTGGGGGTGCGCGGGTGGCGACTCAGCGCGGCCACCTCGGGCCTCGGCGCCGTCGGAGGCGAAGAGACCTTCACCGCCGGAGGCGTCCTCTCCGCCGGCCTTCACGTGCGCCTGCTGGGCCCACTCCACTTCACCCTGCGACCACAGCTCAGCCTCCGCGCGCGGCGCGTGGACTTCGCCGTCGCGCCGGAGCTGCCCATCGAGCCGGTGACCTTCGGCGCGCTCGCCGGGCTGCGCCTCCGCTTCGAGTAGTGCCGCGGAGGCGCCCTCAGCCGATTTCGATTTCGCAGGTCGCGCTGCAGCCGTCGTTCGACATGGTATTGCCGTCGTCGCACTGCTCGCCGGCCTCCGCATCGACGAAGCCGTCACCGCAGCCGCTGACCCGGCAGGTCGGCCCGCACGGCCCTGCGTCGGGCGCCGCGTGGTCGCACTGCTCGTAGGGCGCCTGCACCACCCCGTCGCCGCAGAAGCCACCCCGTGAGCGGCAGTCAGGACCACACGCTCCGTAGACGCCCGTGTTGCCGGCCACGCCGTCGTCGCAGGCCTCGTCGCGGGTGACGATGCCGTCGCCGCAGACCGACTGGCAGAAGGACCTGGGCGCGTTGAAGCCGTGCAGCGTCAGCTTGTAGTTGCTGCCGGTGACGCGGCGCTCGGCCTGGAACACCACCGCCTCGTAGACGCCGCCGTCGCGCAGGTCGAGCTGCTGCGCCCTCGTCTCGTCCAGGGTGACCGAGCCCGTCTCTGGACTGTGCACGCCGCCCAGATCGACCGCCAACCGACGGTTGATGAAGACGAAGACGTCGTCGTCGCCGCGGAACTCGAGGAATTCGCCACCGGAGAAGGTGAACCAGTAGCGCAGCTCGCTGGTGAAGTTGAAGTTGTGACAGTCGTTGAAGCTGTCGGGCTGCGGGCAGATGTTGCCGTTGTTCGAAGCGCGCCGCCACGGCTCCACCGGGTCGACGGGGTCCTGCCAACCGCGACCATCGAGCGGGAAGAAGGTGTTGCTGTCGAAGACGTAGGCCCCGTTCCCCTGTCGGGTCACCGAGAGGGTGTCGTTGACCGTGCGGTTGATGGTCGGGCTGTCCCGGTACCAGCGGTCGAAGTGCTGCTGCCCGTGCGTGGTGCCGGCGCCCGCGCCCACGCCGCCGGCGTACACCGGCTTGCCGTCAGCCCCGAGCTGCGCGGCCACCAGCCCCTGCTCCGAGCCGTTCTTGTCGTTGAAGTCGGGGTGACCGAAGGCGCCGCCATCGCCCACGAAGTCGGAGCCGATGAAGTCCCGGTACACCACGGGGATGTCGATGGACTGCGGCGGCGCCGGCGTCTGCTCGGTGCACTCGAAGCCGGGCTCCCGCTGGCAGCTCGAAGAGCACCCGTCGCCGTCGCGCTGGTTTCCGTCGTCGCAGGGCTCACTGTCGGCCTTCACCCCGTCACCGCACACCGCGACACAGACGCCGTCGGTGCAGCTGGGCTCGCGGCGGCAGAGCGTGTCGCAGCCGTCGCCGAGGTCGTTGTTGCCGTCGTCGCACTGCTCGATGCCCTCGCGCACGCCGTTGCCGCACACCGTGGCCGTGCAGGCGCCACCGTCGCACGCCCAGCCCTGCTCGATGGTGCACGCAGCGGAGCACCCGTCTCCGTCCGTGGTGTTTCCGTCGTCGCACTCTTCGAGGCCCGCCAGGTGCCCGTCGCCGCAGGCCGCGGCCGTGCAGGCCACCCCTACCGGCGTGCACAGCCAGCCGGGCAGGTGCTGGAGCAGCCGTCGCCGCCGACGGCGTTGCGGTCATCACACGACTCGCCGAGGTCGAGCAGGCCGTTGCCGCACGCGTCCACCTGTCCACCGCCCGCGCCGCCACCAACGTCTCCGCCGCCGGCGCCCCCGCTGCCGCCCCCACCACCGCCCGTCCCTGCGTCGGCGCGGCCACCGCCGGTGCCGGCATCAGCGCCGGGGACCTCGCAGCGGTCGTCGAAGCACAGCGTGCCGTCTTCGCAGTCGTCGTGGGAGAGACAGGTGCCTGGCTCGACGCACTGACAACCGACGACGGCGAACAGGGAGGACAGCAACAGAAGAGAGCGACGCATCGGCGCTCACGTTGTCCCAGCCGGCGCGGCGAGGCAACCGCATCGCAATGCACAACAGCGCTCACCCGGGCCCGACCTCGGGGTTAGTGTGTGCTCCGTGACGTCGTCGTACGTAAAGGAAGGGCTGCTGCCCGTCCGCAAGCACCAGTACTTCGAAGAGCTCTCCGGCGTCGCGCACGGCGAGCCGGTGTCGGTGGGTGTCACCAACCCGGCGCTCTTCTCCGACTGGGCGCGCGCCAACACCTTCGCCGAGGCGGTGCGCGCGACGACGCAGGTGACGCACGCCTCCGTGGCCGCCACGCTGAGTATCGAGCCGGTGGACGGCGCGCGGTGGGCGGTGACCTGGGAGCGCTTCGAGGGCGAGCGCCTCGCCGACGTGCTGCGCGCCCACGGCCCGCTCTCTCCCGATGAAGCGGTGGCCCTGGTCCAGGAGGTCGCGCAGGCGGTGAACGCCGCGCATGTCCGCGGCGTGCTGCACGGCGCGGTGACGGCGGACTGGGTGACGGTGAGCCCACGGCCCGGAGGTCCGCGCGCGAAGCTGGCGGGCTTTGGGCTCGCGCTGCTGCCCGGCCTGCTGGGTGGCCCTGCGCCCTCCGTGGAGTCCGACGTGGAGCAGCTCGGCGCGCTGCTCCACGAGCTGTTGACCGGCCAACCGCCCTCGGCGCGCCTGCTGACGTTGCCCTCGGCGGCCATGCACCTCGCGGGCGTCCTCTCGCGAAGCCTGGGCCGGGACGCGTCCGGGCGCTACCGCAGCGCGGCGGAGTTCACGCAGTCCCTGGCGGAGGCCAACCGCACCCGCATCTCCGGCGGCGAAGTGACGCAGCCGGCCCGCAACGTCATGCTGGAGACCGGCGGAGGCCTCGGGCAGCGGGTGCTGGGCGCCTGGCAACTCGAGAAGCTGCTGGGCGAAGGCGCCATGGGCCAGGTCTTCCTCGCGCGACACATGCTGCTCGGCCGCACCGCCGCCATCAAGGTGCTGCGGCCCGAGCAGTACCAGCGGGAGGACCTCATCCAACGCTTCTTTCAGGAGGCGCGGTCGGTCAACCACATCAACCACGAGCACATCGTGGAAATCTCCGACTTCGGCCAGGAGCTCGGGCGCGACGGGCACCCGGTCGCGGTGTACTTCGTCATGGAGCTGCTCCAGGGCATGACCCTGACGCAGCGGTTGGCGAAGGGGCCGCTCACCATCGAGCGCTCGCTGCACGTCATCAAGCAGCTGGCCTCGGCGCTGGCCGCGGCGCACCGCCTGGGCGTGGTGCACCGCGACGTGAAGACCGACAACGTCTTCCTCATCTCGCGCCACGGAGACCCCGAGTACGTGAAGGTGCTCGACTTCGGAGTGGCGAAGCTGACTCAACCGGTGCACGCCGCGCCCACGGTGTCGACCATGGACGGCGCCATCATCGGAACGCCCACCAGCATGTCGCCGGAGCAGGCCTCGGGGGCGGCCGTCGACCAGCGCGCCGACATCTACGCCGTGGGCGTGCTGCTGTACCTGCTCCTGGCCGGCCGCCTGCCCATCGACGCCGACACCTTCGGCAAGCTGGTGGCGCTGCTGCTGACCCGCCAGCCCGACCCGCTCCCCGCCACCAACAAGCTGGGGGAGCCGATTCCTCCGCGGCTCGCGGCGCTGGTGATGCGCTGTCTCGAGAAGGCGCCGGAGCACCGGCCGCAGTCGATGAGCGAGCTGCTGATGG
>CALNBU010000112.1 GCA_937875615.1 uncultured Archangium sp. | reverse complement strand
GAAGGAGTACCGCCGGGCGTGGAAGGAGCTGGCCGACAGCCTCGGGCTGCCCGACACCACCACGCTGCGCGACATCGCGCTCTCGTTGAACGTCATCCGCCTCGAAGAGCCGCAGGTCCCGCTCGAGGATGCGGGGCAGGCGGTCGAGGGCGCGCTGGAGAGCGCGCTGGGGCAGCTCAAGGCCATGCGCGAGAAGGAGGGGGTGGCGCTGTTGGCCGACCTGAAGGCGCGGCTGGCGCAGGTGGCGACCTGGGTGAAGGAAGTGCACGAGCTGGCGCCGCAGGCCATCGAGACCTACCGCGCGCGGCTCTCCGAGCGCATCGCGGAGCTCTCGCAGGGCGTGGCGGTCGACCCGCAGCGCCTGGCGCAGGAGGTGGCCTTCTTCGCCGAGCGCACCGACGTGGCGGAAGAGATGACCCGGCTGGTCTCGCACCTCGAGCAGTTCGCCGACCTGCTCGCGGCGAAGGAGCCCGTGGGCCGCAAGATGGATTTCCTGGTGCAGGAGATGCACCGCGAGGTGAACACCACCGGCTCCAAGTCTCAGCACGCCGAGATTTCCGCCCGGGTGATGCAGCTGAAGGCCGAGCTCGAGCGAATCCGCGAACAGGTTCAGAACGTCGAATGACCACCACACAACCGCAGCTGCCCATCATCTTGTCCCCCGGGCTCCTTTTGGTGCTCTCCGCGCCCTCGGGAGCGGGGAAGACCACGCTCGCCCACATGCTCGAGAAGGACTTCCCGGGAGCGGAGTTCTCGGTGAGCTTCACCACGCGTCCTCCGAGGGGAAATGAGCGCAACGGCGTCGACTACCACTTCGTCGACACGCTCACCTTCGAGCAGATGATTGCGAGGAACGAGTTCGTGGAGTGGGCGGAGGTCTACGGGAACTTCTACGGGAGCTCGAAGCGGGTGGTGGAGCAGTCGTGGAAGCGCGACGGCATCGGCATCTTCGACATCGACGTGCAGGGCGGCACCTCCATCAAGCGGAAGTACCCGGACGCGGTGACGATTTTCATCCTCCCGCCCTCGATGGACGAGCTGGAGCGCCGGCTGCGCGCGCGCAGCACCGATTCTGATGACGTCATCCGTCGGCGGATGCTCGCCGCCCGCGCGGAGTGCGAGAAGGGCGTGCACTCGTACGACTACCTGGTGATCAACGACGTGCTCTCCGATGCCTACGAGACGCTCAAAGGCATCGTCAGCACCGAGCGCGCCCGGCGTGGTCGCGTGGATCTGACCCGCCTCGGCCTGCAAATGCCCTGAATTATTGGGCTCCCCGCGCTGACTTCGAAAAAACGACGAGGATCAGAAAAAAAGAACGGCGGGTTGTTGACAGGCGGAGAAAAGATCACGTATACGGCGCGCCCCGCCGACGAAGCCGCAAGGCAACGGAGACGGGAACAGAAGAATAGCTGGGGCCGGAAAATCGGTACTCGGCGGCGAAACGAGACGAAAAAAAGTCTTGACGAGCTGAAGAAACAAAATGTATAAGCTGCAGCACGCCGGACGGAACGGCGGTTCGGAAAAAGAAGTAGAAGTCAAGCAGTAAGTTCGCTCTTTGAAAACTGGATAGCAAGCCCAAGAAGTACTGCGAGTCTCGCAGTCAATTCAAAGTCTGTCGGAACACACACCGACAGACGCTAGCGTCTCGAATCAGCTCAGCAATGAGTTGGTCGAGAAAACGCCAGTCAAAACTCTAAGATTCTCTTGGAGAGTTTGATCCTGGCTCAGAACGA
>CALNBU010000111.1 GCA_937875615.1 uncultured Archangium sp. | reverse complement strand
TCGCCCGGGCCGAAGGGCAGCGGGCGCATCGGCGCGCCCATCGGCTTGCACTCCGCCTCGCTGGGGAGCGGGCTGAGGGGCTTGCTGGCGCTTTTCTGCGGCGCCTGCTGCGCGGCCGGCGCCGCCTGGGTCGAGGGGTTGGCCAGCGCCAGCGTAGACGTGAGACTCAGCCAGACTGCGACGCGCATCACTCGTTCTCCTTGTACGTGCGCCCGGGCAGGTAGCGCACTGCTTCCAAACGAACCCGGCCCAACAGGAACTCCGCCTCGGCCCGCACCGGCAGCTGCTTCTCGTCGGCGGTGTAGAACAACGTCATCAACCCGCGGGTCTTCAGGGCGCCGTTGAACTCTCCGTTGACGGTGACCCGGAAGACCTCCAACGGGCCCAGGCGGGTGGTCAGCTGCTCGCGGCCCATCACCGAGGCCTTCATCTTGTAGAGGCGGTTGCCGGTGAACACCGGCAGCTCGTGCACCTGCCCCGCCACCAGCGGGGTGTTGCGCAGCCCGAAGCCGGCGGCGGCGAGGTCCACGGTGCCCTGTTCGATGGCGACGCGCTTTTCTCCCGTGGCCTCGCCGGGGCGCTGCCTCGTCACCAGCGCCTCCATGGCGTCGAAGTCGTAGACGTAGCGGTCTCTTCTCCGCTGCTTGTTCTCGTCGATGAAGAAGTCGGCGCCCAGGGTGCGCCGCGCGCTGGGATCCCAGTACGAGATGAAGCGATCCTTCACCGGGTAGATGGCGCCCAGGGTCGATTCTCCGTCACACACCAGCGGCCACACCGCTCGACCGAACTGCTCCATCTGCCAGCCCACGGTGAGGCGCGCGCGCCCGGCGGTGATGCCCAGGTAGCTCACCTCGTAGTCGGTCTGCTCGCCCGGTCCGAAGACGCTGGTGAGGCCCGGGTGTGCCTGCGCCGCACCTGCCAGCACCATCAGCCATGCCAGATGACGTCTCATGTGGACTTCCTCCCACCGGCGTTCATGTCGCGGCGTGCCTGACTCGACTGTCAGCCTGAAGGCCTATTCAAGAGTAAGAAGGGCCCCGTCAGCCAGTCCCCCTGCCGAGGTCTCCGTGCGCCGTCTCTCGCTGTGTCTCTCTCTGTTGTTCGTGTCGTGCCCGCCTTCGACGGAGACGCCTTCGGAGGCGGATGCGGGCCCCTGCGGCACCACCTACCGGGTGCTGGGCGGCGTCTCCATGGGCGCCATCGGAGGCATGGCCCTGGCGTCGAGCCACCCCGAGCAGGTCGACGGCGTCATCGCGCTCGGCGGCCCCATCGACGCGGCCTTCTTCCAGCGCTACCTCGACCAGTTCGTGACCAGCGGCTTCTGTACCCGCGAAGAGCTGGAGGCCATCGTGGCCGAAGATCCCGCGAAGCTGAACGACCCGAAGGTCATCGACGCCTGCGCCCGGAAGGCGACCCCGATGCAGTGGGAGCACCCCAACGACTTCAACCACTGGCACGTCACCAACAACGGCGGCACCTTCGATCGCGACGCCATCATCCACATTTTCACGGAGCTGCTGCCCGCCGGGCACCCGATGTTCGCGGCCCTGGTCCGTTCGCT
>CALNBU010000110.1 GCA_937875615.1 uncultured Archangium sp. | reverse complement strand
TGGTGACGCCCGCGGCGGCGGAGCGGCGCGACCGTCACCGCGGCGGCGCCACGCTCCCAGAGAGGCTGAGCCGGGGCCCCGCCAGCGCGATGCCGTGCGCCGCCAGCAACGCGAGCGCACGCGCCTGGTACGCGTCGCCGATGGTGAACTGGTTGCCGTAGTCGGCGACGAAGTTGATCATCTTCACCGCCACCCACGACTCGGTGGTCTCGATGACCAGCGGCACCGGCGCCGGCGTCGACACCACGCCCTCCGTCTCCAGCGCCGCCTGCAGCAGCAGCCGCTTCGCCAGCGGCAGGTCGACGTCGAGCGGCAGTCGGAAGAGGTGACCGCGCACGAAGGGGCGCTCCCGCCCGGAGAAGTTCGACACCAGCCCCGCGGCCATCGTCTTGTTGGGGATGGTGATGAGCTCCTCGCTGATGGCCAGCAGCAGCGTGGCGCGCCACGACACCTCCAACACCTGCCCGCCCACGCGCTCGGCGCCGAAGCGCACCTCGACCCAGTCGCCGAGGCGGAAGGGCCGGTCGAGCTGCAGCGAGATGCCCGCGAAGAGCTGCCCCAGGGTGTCTTGCAGCGCGAGGCCCAACACCACCGACAGCACCGCGGAGGTCGCCAGCAGCGAGGTCACCTCGATGAGGAACACCGCGTGCAACAGCGCGCCGAACAACACCGCCGAGGCCACGAGGGTGAAGATGTCGACCAACAGCAGCGGCACGCCCTCGCGCTCGCTGTTGGCGAAGAGCCACGCCAGCACGCACACCCGGGCCGCGCGCAGCGCCACGTGCAGCCAGGCCACCACCGCCACGAAGCCCACTGACACCACCAGCGCGGACGACGCGCCGGCGTACACCAGCCCCTGCGCGCCCGCCCACGCCGCAGCCGCCACCAGCACCGCGTCGCGGAGCGCGCGCAACTGCGCGGACAGCAGTCGGTTCCTCGACGGGCTCCAGCGGGCCCGCCACAGGACCTTGAGCCCCCAGGCGGCCAGCGCGAGACAGCTCACGCCGACCACCCCCTGCCACCGGAGGAGCTCGAGAATTCGGGCCAGCAGCGACGAGCCGAGCAGCATCTCACCAGGCCGGGACGACGGCGCCCTTGAAGGTCCGCGCGATGAAGTCGCGCACCGGGGCCGATTGGTAGGCCTCCACCAACGCCCTCACCTCCGGCCGCGCCTCGTCGCCAGCGCGCACCACCAGCACGTTGGCGTACGGCGACTGCGCCGACTCCCGCCGGAGGCTCTGGAGCGGGTCGAGGCCGGCTTCGAGCGCGTAGTTGGTGTTGATGACCGCGAGGTCCACGTCGGGTAGCGCGCGCGCCAGCTGGGCCGCGTCGAGCTCCTTCACCTTGTAGCCGCCCCGGGTCCAGCTCACGTCGAGCGGTGTCACCTCGAAGCCCGCCGACTTCGGCAACCGCAGCAACCCCGCAGACTCCAGCAACCGCAGGGCCCGCGCCCCGTTGGTGGGGTCGTTCGGAATCGCCAGCGTCGCGCCCTTCGGCAGCGCGTCGAGCGACGGGTGCCGCGCGCTGTAGGCGGCGATGGGGAAGGTCACCGTCTGCGCCACCGCCGTCAACCGGTAGCCACGGTCGCGCTGCTGCTGCTCGAGGTACGGGCGGTGTTGGAAGCAATTGGCGTCGAGGCTGCCGTCGGCGAGCGCCGCGTTGGGCTGCACGTAGTCCGAGAACTCCACCACCTTGAGCCGGACGCCGCGCTTGAGCGCCTCCACTGCCACCGCCTCCAGAATCTGCGCGTGCGGACCGGAGGTGACGCCCACGCGCAGCACCTTCACCTCGCCTCTGGCGAAGCCCAGCGAGGCCAGCGCGATGGACACCAACACCACGAAGAGCACCTGTCGTTTCATGTCTTCCCTCTCGAGAGCCGGCGCGCGAGCCGGTCGCCCGCCCACTGCAGGGCGTTCACCAGCGCGATGAGCACGATGACCACCGCGGCCATCACCGCGGGTTGAAAGCGTTGGTAACCAAAGCGGATGCCCAGATCGCCCAGCCCGCCTCCTCCGACCGCGCCGGCCATGGCCGAGTAGCCGACGAGGCTCACCACCATCACCGTGGTGGCCGTCACCAACCCCGGCAACGCCTCCGGGAGCAGGACGCGCCAGACGAGCTGCCAGCGCGAGGCGCCGAAGCTCTTCGCCGCTTCGACTGCGTCGGCGTCAACCTGCCGCAGCGCGGCCTCGTAGAGCCGGGCGACGAAGGGCGCAGCCGCCAGCGCCAACGGCACCGCCGGCGGCACGGCCCTGTCGGCGACGCTGTCTGGCAGCGCCCGGCCGGGGCCGAGAAGGTCGTCCTGGTCTCGCTCGGCTCCGCCTACACCCAGCAGCCCGGCTTCTACCGGGCGTGCGTCGAGGCGTTCGGCGGGGAGGCGCTGCCGGGCTGGCACACCGTGCTCCAGATCGGCAGG
>CALNBU010000109.1 GCA_937875615.1 uncultured Archangium sp. | reverse complement strand
TGAGGCGCGGCGCGAGCTGCGGCTGCAGCACCTTGCCCGGATGAGGCGCGAAGGTCAGCGCGACCACCGGCCCATGCCGCGCCGCCTCGGCGAACAACGCGCGGTGCCCGAGGTGCACGCCGTCGAAGTTCCCCAGCGCCAGCGCACAACCGCGCAGCCCACCCCTGGCCGCCTCTTCGAGTGACGCGTACACCTTCATCACCTGCCCTATAGCGCCGCGGCCGCGCCCGGGCAGCGGTCTTGAGGGCGCCTGCACCACACAGCGCCGTGGCCAGCGCGTCGGCGGCGTGCTACGGCGCGCGCCCGATCATGACCCGCGTGCCGTTGCGCCCGGAGCCCGCAGGCGCCGAGCTTTCAGTCCTGAAGTCGCCGCCCGACTGGGCGCAGGTGTTCGGCCGCCGGGCGCCGTTGGAGCTGGAGATCGGCTGCGGCGCGGGCGGCTTCGCCCTCGAGTACTGCCGCCGGAACCCGGGCGTCGACTACGTCGCCTTCGAGTGGCGCAAGAAGTACGCCCGGGAGGTCGCCCACCGCGCGCAGAAGCACCACCTCACCAACCTCAAGGTCATCGAGGGCGACGCCCGCGAGGCGGTGCCGCGCATCTTCGCGCCGGGCAGCCTCGCGCAGCTCCACCTCCAGTTCCCCGACCCGTGGTGGAAGCGGGCCCACCAGAAGAGCGCCATCCTCCAGCCGGAGTTCACCCGGCTGCTGCGCACGCTCCTGCAGGACGACGGCCGCTTCGACTTCCGCACCGACGTGGAGGACGTCGGCCGACGTGGCATCGCCGCGCTGGAGGCCGCCGGCTTCCACAACCCCCTGGGGCCGCTGGCGTTCCACCCGTACGACCCCGAAGATCCACCCTCGACGCGCGAGCGCCGGTACCTGGTCTCGGGCGCCCCGGTGTACCGAGCGCGACTCCTGAAGAAGTGACAGACTGTTGCCAGCTCCATGGTGACGCGCAGCACCTCACTCCAGGGCCGGACCATCCTCGTCGCCGACGATGACCGCACCATCATCTCCCACGTCAAGGTGGGCCTGGAGGGCGCCGGCTATGCCTTCGTGGAGTGCCACGACGGCACCGAGGTGCTCTCGGCCATCCGCCTGCACCAGCCGGACCTCCTCCTGATGGACATCGAGATGCCGTCGCTCGGCGGCGTCGAGGTCTGCCGCATCGTCAAGGCCAACCAGGGCGGCGGCTTCGGGTTCATCCCCGTCATCCTCATGACCGCCTCGCGCTTCGGGGGAAAGGTCGAGAGCCTGGAGCTCGGCGCCGACGACTACCTCGTCAAGCCCTTCGACATGCTGGAGCTCTCGGCGCGGGTGAAGTCGATGCTGCGCCTCAAGGCGCTGCAGGACGCGCTGCTCGACAAGAACCGGCAGCTCGACCGCGCCAACCGGGAGCTCGAAGAGAAGCGCCTGGAGCTGCTGGCGCTGGCGCGCACCGACGGGCTCACCGGCCTCTTCAACCGCCGCCACTTCGAAGAGCACCTCGAGGCGGAGTTCGCGCGCAGCGAGCGCGCCCGCACCACGCTGAGCTGTCTGCTGCTCGACATCGACCACTTCAAGCGGGTGAACGACACCTGGGGCCACCAGGTGGGCGACACGGTGCTGCGCGAGGTCGCCGCCGTCACCCGCGGCGCGCTGCCCGACGTGGAGCTCATCGCCCGCTACGGCGGCGAGGAGCTGGTGGCGCTGCTCCCCGGGACGGGCGCCGAAGAGGCGCTGCGGGCGGCGGAGCGGGTGCGGCAGGGCGTGGCCGCGCTCCAGCTGCAGGTCGATGACGCGCTGGTGCGCTGCACCGTCTCCATCGGCGTCGCCACCTCCCCCGCCGACGGCGTCACCTCCGCGCGCGCGCTGGTGGCGGCCGCCGACGAATGCCTGTACGCAGCCAAGGCCAACGGTCGCAACCAGGTGCGACAGGCCTCCTGATTCACTATGAAGCGGCACATGGACAAGGGCTGGTGGCTGCTGGTGGCGCTCTCCGTGGCGGCGTGTCGCCCGGCCGCCGCTCCCGGTACGCCTCAAGAGGCGTGGCGGCTCTTCGTCACCCGGCTGCAGCGCGCCGACGTCGAGGGCGCCTGGTCGATGCTCAGTCCGAAGACCCGGGAGCTCGTCACCCTCCGCTCACAGGCCATCTCCGCCGCCTCCGGTGGCCAGGTGCGCGACGAACCCCACGCGCTCCTGTTCGCGGCCGGCCGCCCCGGCGCCGTCGGCGAGGTGCGCGAGGTCTCGAAGAGCGATGACGCTGCGGTACTGCAGGTGAAGGGCGCTGACGGCGAGCGCACCGTGAAGCTGGTGAAAGCCGACGGGAGGTGGCTGGTGGACCTCTCGGAACAACTCGAACCGAAGACGCAACCGTGACCGACAGAAACAAGGGCAAATCGCCTGCACCGGTGGTGCAGGTCATCCGTAAGCCGGC
>CALNBU010000108.1 GCA_937875615.1 uncultured Archangium sp. | reverse complement strand
GGGGCAGGCGCTGACGTTGGGCGTGGCGCCCCGCGCTTCGGCGCCGGTCGCGGCGCCGCGGCCCTCCGTTCCCGGCGCGGAGTTCCCGTTTCTGCGCATGGAGACCACGCCGCGGCTCGCGCGGCCGCTGCCGCCACCGGCCGACGAGCAGCTCCCGCCGCGCGTCACCCCGCTGCCCGGCGCGGTGCTGGCGCGGGTGTCGACCCGGAAGATGACGAAGGAGCAGCTGTTGGCGGTGCGCGCGGAGGAGCCGCCGCCGGCGCCCGTCGACACTTCGCTCGACGAGCGCGCGTTGACCGCGCTGCAGGAGCGGCATGGTCTGACGGTGGCGCAGGTGCGCGAGGTCCGCGAGCTGTCCGCGCGCTTCAGGGTGCTGCTCACCGACGCCGCGCTGCGCGCCCGGGTGGTCGATGAAGACGCGGTGGTGGCGGTGCTGGCGGACCTCACCAAGACGCCGTCGGTGCCGGCGAAGCGGGTGCTGGAGCAGGTGCCCGGCTCCGAGGCGCTGGCGCTGCTGCCGAAGGAGCTGGCGCGCCAGACCAACTCCCTGCCGCTGGGGCTCAAGGGCGGCACCCAGCTGCTGGTGGCGATGGCCGACCCGCTCGACGAGGTCTCGCTCAATGCGCTCAAGCGCGCCCTGGGAGACAAGAACCTGGTGACCTTCCGCGCCGGGAAGGCGGCGTTGGAGAAGGGCCGTGCGAGGCTCTACGGCGGTGAGCTGGCGGTCGAGGCGGGTCCTCCGCCGCCGGCCCTCGACCTCGGCGCCCGGGCGGTCGAGGCGCTCTTCCGGATGATGGGGCCGCGCGGCGCGCAGGCGCAGCAGTTGGTGGCGTTGACGGAGCGGCTGGCGCAGCACTTCGAGACGCCGGTGGAGCTGCCCCGGGCGGCGGCGCAGGCGCTGGCGGCGGCGGCGCTGGAGAAGAGCCGACCGCCCTGGGACGTCCCCCGGCTGGCGGACCTCCAGGACACCCTGGGCTTCGGCAGCGAGGCCGAGCGCTTCGCCGAGGCGCTGGCGCGCTTCCCCAACGTGTTGCCGGAGGACCCGGCGGTGCGCGCGGTGGTGTTGGCCTTCGCCTTCGCGGCGGTGGCGCAGGACGCCGCGCCGGCGAGCAGCCGCCTCGGCGGGGCGCTCAACACCCTGCGCGCCCGCGCGCAGCTCCCGGTCGAACTCCACGAGGCGCTGGTGCGCGCGCTCGGCGCGGCGGCCTGCTAAGGGTCGCCGGATGCGACCTTGGTGGCTCGTGCTGGTGGCCCTGTGGGCCTGTGAGGCCCGAGAGGGCGTGAAGATGGACTTCCGGCGCCCGCACCCGGTGGGCGTCACGGGCGGCACCTGGGTCGCGCGTTTCTCCGGCCAGACCGTCACCGACGCGGAGCTGCAGCAGCGCTTCGCGGAGATGAACCCCTGGGCCCGCGCCCGCTACCAGACCGCGGAGCAGCGCCTCGACTACGTCGACGGCGTGGTGCGCTTCGAGCTGCTGGCGCAGGAGGCGCTCAAGCAGGGGCTGCAGAACGACCCGGAGGTGGTGGAGGCCGCGCGCCGGGTGATGGTGCAGCAGCTGCTCAAGAAGGAGCTGGAGGAGCGCGCGCAGGTCAGCGACGCGCAGGTGGCCGCGTACTACGAGGCGCACCAGGGCGACTACCGCAAGCCGGCGATGCTGCGGCTGAGCCTCATCGCCTTCGCGCCGGATGAGCGCGCGTTGGCCGGGTCGGTGTTGGCGCAGGTGAAGGCGCTGACGCCCATGGACGTCGCCGGCTTCGGCCGCCTCGCGCGCGAGCACTCGCGCGACGAGCAGAGCCGGGCGCTCGACGGAGACCTCCGCTTCCTCTCGGACGAGGAGCTCAAGAGCCGCTTCGGCGCCGACGTGCTGCGCGCCGCCGCCGCGCTGGAGCGCGTGGGCGACGTCAGCGACCTGGTGGAGACCGACAAGGGCCTCTTCGTCTTGAAGCTGGCCAGCCGGCAGCTCGCGCTGGACCTCACGCTGGAGCAGGCGAAGCCCAGCATCACCCAGCTGCTGGTCAACGAGACGAAGCAGGCCAGGCTGCGGGCGCTGCTCGACCGCCTCAAGCGCGAGGCGGGCCTGGAGTTGAACCAGGCGGCGCTGGCGGCGATGAACATCGACGTGAAGGCTCCGGCGGCCCCGTCTGCGGGCCCCTCGCCGGGCTTCATTCCCGCGCCGCCGCAGGTGAAATAGGTGCTACGGCCGTGGGCGTGATGCGAAGCACGTTGCTCCTCTCGCTCCTCGCCCTCGCCGGGTGTCCCCGGGAACCCCGCCCGCGGCAGGACGTCAACGTGGTGGTCACCGTCAACGGTGAGGCGCTGAGCCGCTCCGACTTCGAGCGGCTCCTCTCGCGCGAGGCGCAGGCCATGGAGGGCGCCGCGCCGCGCACGCCAGAGCAGGTGGAGCCCTTCAAGCAGGCGCTGCTGGACACCCTGGTCGAGCGGGTGCTGCTGCTGCAGGCGGCGAAGGAGAAGCGGGTGGAGGTCACCACCGAGGAGGTCGACCGGCGCATGCTCTCGCTCTCCAGCGAATACCCGGCGGGCACCTTCGACGAGACGCTGGCGCGGGCCGGGACCTCCCGCGCCGCGTTGACGCGCACCACGCGCGAGCAGCTCACCGTCGAGAAGTTGCTGGCGCGAGAGGTCCACGCCCGCGTCGCGGTGACCGAAGAGCAGATTCGGCGGTACTT
The DNA here is from genome assembly GCA_937875615.1 of uncultured Archangium sp. Taxonomy (GTDB): domain Bacteria; phylum Myxococcota; class Myxococcia; order Myxococcales; family Myxococcaceae; genus Archangium_A. The sequence goes on along the minus strand of CALNBU010000108.1, from coordinate 1,963 downwards.
CGAGGAGCACCCCGCGGAGTTCGAGGAGCCGGAGCAGGTGCGCGCGGCGCAGATTGTGGTGAAGGGGCCGGACGAGGCGCGGCGGGTGCAACAGCAGCTGTGGCAGGGGAAGAAGTTCGGCGAGTTGGCCAAGCGCTACTCGCTCTCGCCCGACGCGCGCATCGGCGGCGACCTCGGCTTCTTCGCGCGGGGCACCATGCCGCCGGCCTTCGACGAGGTGGTGTTCCGGCTCAACGTCGGCGGCACCAGCGACGTGGTGACCACCGAGTACGGCTACCACCTGTTCCGGGTGCTGGAAAAGAAGCCGGCCCGCAAGCGGGAGCTGACGGAGGTGCGCGGGCTCATCGAAGAGCGGCTGCTGGCGGAGCTGCGCTCCGAGGCCCAGCGTCGCTTCGTCGACGAGCTGCGCGAGAAGGCCACCGTGCAGGTCAACCCGGAGGCGCTCGCTCAGGTCAGCGTGCACGCCACGCCGGTGCAGGGCAGCGAGCCCTGACCGACGGCGGCGCGGGCTCGCGGCGCGCGGGCTCTTGGAGTAACGCGTCGCTTCATGCTGCTGCTCTCCGGCTCGCCCGCCTTCACCCCCGCGCGGCTCGCGCGGAAGCTCGCCCGTCTCCCCGGCGTCACCGCGGGCCGCGCCGACTTCCTGTACTTCGTCGAGGTCTCGCGCCCGCTCGAGGCCGCCGAGCAGCAGCGGTTGGAGCTGCTGGTGCAGGCGGGCTCTCCGCCCACCGCGTCACCTGAGGGGCGCAGCTTCGTGGTGGTGCCCCGCCTGGGCACGCGCTCCCCGTGGTCGTCGAAGGCCACCGACATCGCCCACAACTGCGGGCTGCTGGCGGTGCGCCGCGTCGAGCGCGGCATCCGGTGGACGCTCTCGGGCGAGGTGCCGGCGCAACCCGCGGTGTTCGACCGCATGACGGAGTCGCTGTTGAGCACGCCCGACGAGGCGGCCGCGCTCTTCTCCAGCCAGGCGCCCCGGCCGCTGGTTCCGGTGCCGCTGGCGGAGCTGTCGGAGGCCAACGCCCGCCTGGGGTTGGCGCTGGCCGACGATGAAATCGACTACCTGCGCGAGGCCTTCACGAAGCTGGGCCGCGCGCCCAACGACGTGGAGTTGATGATGTTCGCGCAGGCGAACTCCGAGCACTGCCGTCACAAAATCTTCAACGCGCAGTTCATCATCGACGGCCAGCCGCAGGCCGACTCCCTCTTCCGGATGATTCGGCGCTCCACCGAGGCCAGCCCCACGGGCGTGCTGTCGGCCTACAGCGACAACGCCTCGGTCATCGAGGGGCGCACCGCGGGGCGCTTCTTCGCCGACCCCGCCGACGGCGTGTACGGGGCGCGCGAGGAGCCGGTGCACGTGTTGATGAAGGTCGAGACGCACAACCACCCCACCGCGGTGGCGCCCTTCGCCGGCGCGTCGACGGGCAGCGGCGGCGAGCTCCGCGACGAGGGCGCCACTGGCCGTGGCAGCAAGCCCAAGGCCGGGCTGGTGGGCTTCACGGTGTCGAACCTGCAGTTGCCGGGCGCGCGCCGCGACTGGGAGCAGCCGCGCAGCTTCCCCGCCCGCCTCGCCACGCCGCTGGACATCATGCTCGACGGGCCGCTGGGCGCGGCGGCCTACAACAACGAGTTCGGTCGCCCCGCGCTCACCGGCTACTTCCGCACCTACGAGCAGGCGCACGGAGACCGCGTCTTCGGCTACCACAAGCCCATCATGCTGGCCGGCGGGCTGGGCAACATCCGCGCGGAGCACGTGAAGAAGGGCGAGATTCCCGCCGGCGCGGCGGTGGTGGTGCTGGGTGGCCCGGCGATGCTGATTGGGCTGGGCGGCGGCGCGGCCTCGTCGGTGGCCTCGGGCGCGTCGCGGGAGGACCTCGACTTCGCCTCGGTGCAGCGGGACAACGCCGAGATGCAGCGGCGCTGCCAGGAGGTCATCGACCGCTGCTGGGCGCTGGGCGAGGCC
>CALNBU010000107.1 GCA_937875615.1 uncultured Archangium sp. | reverse complement strand
GACCGGGGCGCTGGGCGCGGCGACCGCGGCGGCGCTGCTGCTCTCGCGCCCTGATTTTCACCACGCCGAGCGCTCGCTGCAGGCGCTCATCGTCTCCGGCCAGCCCTTCGCCCGGGTGCGCGAGGCGGCGCTGCGCCGCATCGACCGACACCCGGCGGACTGGGTGCTGTACGCCAACGTCGCGGCTGACGCCGCCAACCGGGGCGCGCCGCTGGAGGCCCTGGCCTGGGTCAACCGCGTGCTGCAGCGGCGGCCGGCGGACGGCGCCAGTCACCTCGCCGCCGCCCACGCGCTGCTGCGGCTCCAGCGGCCCACGCAGGCGCTGGTGGAGTTCAAGCTGGCCTGGGAGCGCGGCCACCAGGCCTCTCTGGGCGAGGGGCTGGCGCTGGCCGCGAAGCTCGGCGCCTGGGACCGCGTGCTGCTCGACCGGCCCGGACACCTCGAGCGCGCCTGGCTGTCGTTGCGCGGCCGCGGTGACGACGAGGCGGCGCGGGCGCTGCTGGACGCGGCGCGCAGCCTCCCGCCCTCACCCGAGGTGGAAGCGGAGGCCCAGATGCTCTCGGTGCGCCACGAAGCGGAGGTGGGCTCGCCGCTGGTGGCGCTGGAGCGCCTCGAGGCGCTCGACGCGACGACGCGCCAGCGGGTGGAGCTGGTGCTGACGCGGGTGCAGGCCCTCGTCCGGCTGGAGCGCACCGACGAGGCCATCTCCGCGCTCACCGCGCTGCTCAACCGGGAGCCCGCCCACCTCGGAGCGGCGCTGCGCCTGGTGGAGCTGCTCTCCGCGCGGGGGCGCCCGGCGGCGGCGCGAGAGGTGCTGACCCGGGCCCGCCCCTTCGCCGGCACGCCGCTCCAGCGCAGCGCGCTCTTCCAACGGGAGGCCACGCTGTGGGTGCAGGAGGCGCGCTACCCGCGGGCCCTCGACGCGCTGCAGACGGCCGCCCGCATCGAGCCCGACAGCGCGGCACTGCGCTACCGCCTCGCCGAGGTGTACGAGCGCATGGGGAGCCTGCACTCCGCCGCCGACGAGGTGCGCCGCGGCCGGCTCCTCGACACCCCGGAGGGCGCGAAGCAGCGCGACGCCTGGCTCTCGCGCCTCGAGGCCGCGCAGCCGCCGTTGCCGTGAGGCCGGAAGACCGGCATGAATTTGAACTTCCGACGGTCCCGGTGGTACGCAGCCTCCCGAGGTGTCCTCCAGCGCGATGTCGAAAGGTGAGGTGCTGTCGGCGGGGAGCGTCGACCCCAGGTTCTACCTGCGCCTCGTGCTTCGCCGGAAGTGGCTGATTCTGTTGGTGTTCGCCGTGGTGGTGGGCGCCACGACGCTCTACACCACGCGGCAGCCGCGGGTGTACGGCGCGCAGACCAGCCTCATCATCGAGGCGCGCGAGCCCCGCTTCCTCGACAACCAGATTCAAGACGTCAACGGCGACACCGGCTCGTACTACTGGGCCAACAAGGAATACCTCGAGACGCAGTACCGCATCATCCAGAGCCGCGCCGTCTCGCAGCGCGTGGTGGAGAAGCTGGGCCTCTCGTCAGACCCCGAGTTCCTCGGCGTGACCAGGGTGACCGACGCCAGCCAGCGCGAGGCCCTGATGAGCCGCATGGACGCGGTGGCGAAGCTGCAGGGCCTCATCAAGGTCGAGCCGGTGAAGGACTCCCGCGTCTCGCTCATCAAGATTGAAGACCGCGAGCCCAACCGCGCCGCGCTGCTGGCCAACGAGGTGGCGCAGGCCTACTCGGACGAGGTGCTGGCGCAGAAGCTCAAGCTGACCGAGAACGCCAGCAAGTGGCTCGACGAGCGGCGCGACAGCCTCTCGGACTCGGCGCGCACCAGCGAGCTGGCGCTCTACGAGTACCGCAAGCAGCAGGACATCCTCGCGCTCGACGACCGCGTCAGCATGGTGTCCGACAAGCTGCAGGAGACCAGCAAGGCGCTCACCGAGGCCCAGTTAAAAATCGCCGCCCTCAAGGCGCGCTCCACCGCCATCCGCGCCGTGCAGTCGAAGCAGGGCGCCGAAGACCGGCTGTGGGCCGAGGCATTGCCCGCCTCGCGCGAGAACCCCACGCTGACCCGCCTGAAGGACCGCGTCTTCACGCTGCGCAACGAGTGCACCGACCTCTCGTCGCGCTACCTCGACCAACACCCCCGGCTGCTGGAGTGTCGCGAGAAGCTGGCCAGCGCCGAGCACGACTTCGCCCGCGAGCTCGACAACATCGTCATCTCCACCGAGGCGGAGCTGAAGGAGGCGGTGGAGAAGGAGCGGAACCTCAAGGGCCTCTTCGAGCTGGCGAAGGGCGAGGCCTTCGAGCTGGAGAAGAAGAAGGTGGAGCTCGACGAGTACAAGCAGAACGCCGAGAACGCCCGGCGCCAGTACGACTCCGTCTACAAGCGCCTGAAGGACATCGAACTCTCGGGCCTGCTGCGCACCTCCAACGTGCGGGTGCTGGACGCCGCGCGGCCGCGCCCCGCGCCCATCCGCCCCAACGTGCCGCAGGGAGTGCTCATGGGCGTCATCGCCGGGCTGGTGCTGGGCCTGGGCCTCGCGCTGCTGCTGGAGTTCCTCGACTCCAGCGTCACCAGCCAGAGCGACATCGAGGAGCGCCTCGGCCTCACCTTCCTGGGCTTCGTGCCCACCATTCCCCAGACCGGCGCCACGCCCGACCTGCACATCCACCGGGAGCCCAAGTCGCTCATCGCCGAGTGCATGCGGGCCATCCGCACCAACGTGCTGTTCATGTCTCCCGACAAGCCCTTCCGGCGCATGCTGGTGACCTCCAGCGGCCCGCAGGAGGGCAAGTCCACCACCACCATCAACCTGGGCATCGCCATGGCCCAGAGCGGCAACCGGGTGCTCATCATCGACACCGACATGCGCAGGCCGCGCCTGCACAAGGCCTTCGGGGTGCCCAACGACGTGGGCGTCTCCTCGCTGGTGGTAGGCGAGGGGCAGCTGGAGCACGCCGTCAAGTCGACGGAGGTGCCCGGCCTCTTCGTGATGCCCTGCGGGCCCATCCCGCCCAACCCCGCGGAGCTGCTGCACACCCAGGCCTTCTCCGAGCTGCTGGACAGGCTGGGCGAGCGCTTCGACCGGGTGCTCCTGGACAGCCCGCCGGTGGGCGCGGTGGCCGACGCGGTGGTGCTGGCCACGCAGGTCGACGGCGTGGTGATGGTGCTCAAGGCCGGCAAGACCAACCGCGACGTGGCGAAGCGCACGGTGCGGGCGCTGACCGACGTGAAGGCCCCGCTCTACGGCGCGGTGCTCAACGATGTCGACCTCGAGCGCAGCAAGTACGGCGACTACTACTACGGCTACGCCTACCGCTATTACGGCAACGCCGAGAAGAAGGGCGCCTGACGCCTCAGCGCCGCACCCGCTCGAACACCCGCACGTAGTCGTCCACCACCGCCTCCACCGAGTAGCGCTGCACCACGTGCGCGCGCCCCGCCTCGCCCAGCTGCGGGAAGCGGTTCCGCTGCGCGACGAGCTCCAGCAGGCGCGCGCCCCAGTCGTCACCGGGGGCCACCAGCAACCCCGCCCCGCTGCCCTCGAAGAGGTCGATGTTGGCGCCCACCGCGCTCGACAGCACCGGCACGCCCACCGCCATGTACTGCAACATCTTGAAGCCGCACTTCCCGCGCGTCAGCTCGGTGTCGTCGAGCGCGGTGGGCGCCAACATCGACCTCTTCGAGGGCAGCGGGGCGGGGT
>CALNBU010000106.1 GCA_937875615.1 uncultured Archangium sp. | reverse complement strand
CCCGCCCCAGCGCCTGCACCGCCCGCCGCCGCACCCGCGCGTCTTCATGGGCGATGGCCAGGCGGGACAGCGCGCCGTCGTCGATCGCCCGGCGCGCCTCCAGCTCGGAGATGAGGCTCAGCTGCTCCGTCGCCTGCCGCTCGACCCGGGCGCCGGAGCTCGCTGCGCACCCCGACAGACACAGCAACGACACCAGGCAGGGTCTCATGGCGCGCTCATAAAGAAGCCGGTCAAAGCTTGTCGAGTACAAAGCCGCGGCGAACCCGTACACTCGCGCCGCGCCATGAAGTGCCCATCCTGCAACGCCGAGGTGGAGGACGACGCCTCCATCTGTCCCAACTGTGACGCGGTGCTCGACGCCTCGTTCCTCGACGCCCCCGCCTCCTCCGCGCCGAAGCCCAGGCGACCCGCCGTGCGCCCCGCCCGTCGGCCCGCATCGAAGCCGGCCGGCGCCGCGGTCAAACGCCGCCCCGCGCAGCCCAGGGCTCCCAGCTACGGAGACAACACCCCGCCGCCGTCAGCCAGGGAAGATTGGCGCGCGCAGCTGACCGAGGCCGACTGGAAGGAGACCGCCGGTCGCGAACCCGAGAAGTTCGAACCAGATCGAGCCCTCGACGCCAACGACGCGCTGGTCGAGACCGGGCGATACTTCCGGAACCTCACCCTCGCCGACAAGCTGGCGCTGGGCGGCGCGCTGACGCTGCTGACCTCCACCTTCCTCCCCTGGGCAGAGACCGCGAGCGACGGAGATGTGCTGGGCGTCCGCTCCTCTGGCATCGTGGCCACGCTGCTCTCGGGAGGTACCGTCGCAGCCATCCTGGTGCGCACCCGCAAAATGATGCCGCAGCTCAACGCGCTGGTGCCCTGGGTCGTGCAGCTCGGCACGGTGGGCGTCGCCGGCCTCTGGTGCCTCATCCACCTCAAGCTCGCGTGGAACCCCACCCTGGTGCCGGCGCCGGTGGGGAACTACCAGATGTGGGTCTCGAAGCCGGGCCTCGGGCTGTTGCTCGCGCTCCTCGCCGGCATCACCGCGGTGGTGGGCACCATCTTCGGGCTCAAGGACGTCGGCCGCCCATGAGCGCGCTCCAACGACTCTCCGACGCGCTCAGCGAGGTGGTGCTGGGGCAACAGCGGGTGCTGGAGGACCTGCTCACCACCTACCTCGCCGGCGGTCACGTGCTGCTGGAAGGCGTGCCCGGCGTCGCCAAGACCCTGACCGCGCGCACCATGGCCGGCGCGCTGGGCCTCTCGTACTCGCGCATCCAGTTCACCCCGGACCTGATGCCCACCGACGTGCTGGGCACCAGCGTGTTCCGCCCCGCCGACGGCAGCTTCTCGCTGGTGAAGGGGCCGGTCTTCACCGAGGTGCTGGTGGCCGATGAGATCAACCGCACGCCCCCCAAGACCCAGGCCGCGCTGCTGGAGGCCATGGAGGAGCGTCAGGTCACCATCGAGGGCACCAGCCACGCCCTGCCGCCACACTTCTTCGTGGTGGCGACCCAGAACCCGCTGGAGCTGGAGGGCACCTACCCGCTCCCCGAGGCGCAGCTCGATCGCTTCCTGATGCGCGTGCGCGTGGGCTACCCCGACGAGGCCGCGGAGCGCGAGATGCTGCGGAAAGCGGGGTACATTGATGGCTGAAAATTGGATCGACGTCAGCGCGCACAACTGCCGCACGCCGATTGACTGGCGCAAGGTAGCGGCTTCCGGCGTGAAAGGCGCGGTAATCCGCGCGGGCTACGGCAACGACGCCTCGCAGCAGGACACGGCGTTCATCGCCAATATTACGGGAGCGATTGCGGCGGGCCTGAAAACGGCGGTGTACTGGTTAAGTTACGCGGACAGTGTGCAGGACGCATTGAAAGAATGGGCCGTCTGCCGGCAGATCGTCGGGCCGTACAAGGACAAGATTGCCTTTGTGGCCTATGA
>CALNBU010000105.1 GCA_937875615.1 uncultured Archangium sp. | reverse complement strand
CGATGAGCAGCCGGGCGTCGGCGTGGAGCGATGCGCTGGCGTCGGCGGGCAGCGCCAGCCCCGAGGCGGCGAGGAGGTCGGCCACCAGCACGCTGAGGCCGTGGCGCACGGCGCTGGCCACCAGCCGCTGCGCGTCGGGCTCCGGCAGCCGCGCGGTCAATCCTCCGCCGCGCGCTGGCATGCAGGACAGCACATCGAATAGGGGTGCTTCGGCGCCCATGGAAGACTTCATCTTTGCACCGCTCGTGCTGGTCGTCGGCTTCGGCGTGCACCTGGCGCTGCTCCGGCGCGCGGAGCCCTGGGAGATGCGCGCCTTCAACGTGGCCTTCGTGGCCCACGCCGCGTCGGCCTTCGCGCAGGTGCTGCTGACCCGCTACTACTTCCGCGGCGGCGACATGCTCGGCTACTGGGAGAACGGCGTGGAGGTGGCCGACGTGCTGCGCGACGACTTTCCGCGCTTCTTCCCCGAGCTGGTGTCGGCGTTCCTCCAGCGGCCCTACGAGTACCCGGTGCTCATCTTCGGCGGGAGCTCCACCGGCTCGATGTCGGTGGCCTCGGCGCTGGTGCTCTTCCTCACCGGGAACTCGCTCTACGCCGCGGTGCTGCTGGTCTCGCTGCTGAACTACGTCTCGCAGCAGTTGCTCTACCGGGCCCTCAAGCCGGAGTTCGAGCCCGCGCAGCAGCAGCGGGTGCTGTGGGGGACCAACCTGCTCCCCAGCGCGGTGTTCTGGTCCTCGGCGCTGCTCAAGGAGCCGCTCATCATGGCCACCCTCGGCCCGATGGTGCTGGCGCTCAAGTGGTTGTCCGACGGGCACCGGCGGGTGCTGGCGCTGCTGATGCTGGTGCCCAGCATGACGGTGATGACCATGGTGAAGCCCTACGTGCTGATGGCCCTCTCGCTCGGCGCGGCGGTGTTCTACCTGTGGCGGCGCTTCCGCTCGCAGGGCGCCACGGCGCTCAAGCCCTTCTCGGTGGTGACCGCGGTGGCGCTGGGCGCGGCGGGGCTGGTGCTGGGCAACAACTACTTCTCGAAGGCCGACGAGGCCTCCGCGGCCAGCGCGTTGGCGCGGCAGCGCGCGGTGGGCTACCGGACCGAGGGCGGCTCGAACTTTCAAATCGACGCCCTGAGCGAGTCCGCGGTGGAGAAGCGCACGCTCACCCAGGAGCTGGTGCTGGCGCCGATGGCGCTCTTCACCGCCCTGTTCCGGCCCTTCCTGTTCGAGGCGCGCAACGTGGTGCAGTTGGTGAACGCATTGGAGAGCACGCTGCTGCTGTTGCTCTTCGCCCGCAGCTGGCGGCGCACCTCGCTGCGGGCCATGGTCAGCTACGTGTCGGGCTCTCCCGCGCTGCTGTTCTGCCTGGTCTTCACGTTGGCGCTGGCCATCGGCACCGGGCTCGCCACCACCAACATGGGCACGCTCTCGCGCTACCGCGCTCCGATGATGCCGTTCTTCTTCACGTTGTTGCTGGTCCTCGACGAGTGGTCGGCGCGGCAGGCGCGCGTGGCCTTCGTCAGGCCGGCGGTCGGAGCGCGATGACCCGGGCGCCCGGCGCCGCCTCGCGCTGAAGCTCCGGCACCACGCGCTTGAGTCTGGCCACCGCCTCGTCGGTGCTCAGGCCCTCCACGCCGGTGGCCAGCGGCTCGAGCAGCGCGGTGATGTCGGTGAAGTCGAGCGAGGGCAGGCGCCCGATGAAGATTTTCGGGTGGCGGGTTTTCTCGGCCTGCTCCTCCGCGGTCGACAGCTCCTCGAAGAGCTTCTCGCCGGGGCGCAGGCCGGTGAAGCGCAGCTCGATGTCCTTCTCGGGGGTGAGGCCGGAGAGGCGGATGAGGTCCCGGGCCAGGTCGACGATTTTGACGGGCTCGCCCATGTCGAGCACGAAAATCTCTCCGCCGCGGCCGAGGCTGGCCGCCTGCAACACCAGCTGGCTCGCCTCGGGGATGGTCATGAAGTAGCGGCGCATCTCCGGGTCGGTCACCGTCACCGGGCCGCCGCGCGCAATCTGCTCCTTGAAGATGGGAATCACGCTGCCCGCGGAGCCGAGCACGTTGCCGAAGCGCACCGCCACGAAGCGGGTCTGGCTGTGCTGGTTGCGCGCCTGCACGTAGAGTTCGGCCACGCGCTTGGTGGCGCCCATGATGGAGGTGGGGTTCACCGCCTTGTCGGTGGACACCATGACGAACTGCGTGGCGCCGAACTCGTGCGCGGCGTCGGCCACCACCCGGGTGCCGCCCACGTTGTTCTTGATGGCCTCGCCGGGGTTCCACTCCATCATCGGCACGTGCTTGTGCGCGGCGGCGTGAATCACCACCGCTGGCCGGTGCTGGGCGAAGAGCGCGCGGACGCGGCCGGCGTCGCAGATGTCGGCGATGGCGGGCACCAGCTGCACGGCGCCGGCGCGGCCCTGCAGCTCGCGGTGCACCTCGAAGAGCGCCGGCTCGGAGCGCTCCACCAGCACCAGCGAGCGCGGCGAGAAGCGCGCCACCTGCCGGCAGAGCTCGGAGCCGATGGAGCCGCCCGCCCCGGTCACCAGCACCACCTGCCCCCCGAGCAGCGCCTGGAGGCTGCCGGTGTCGAGCGTCACCGGCTCGCGGCCGAGGAGGTCTTCGATGTCCACCTCGCGCAGCTGGTTGAGCGTCACCTCGCCGCTGATGAGCGCCTCGATGCCGGGCATGGTGCGGATGGGCACCCCGGCTGGCGTCACCAGGTCCACGATGCGCCGCATCTCCCGGCTCGCGGCGGAGGGGATGGCGATGACCACCTGGCCGATGCGCAGCCGCTCCACCAGCGCCGGCGCGTCGGCGATGCTGCCCAGCACCTTTACCCCGTGGATGGCCACGCCGCGCTTGGCGGGGGCGTCGTCGACGAAGCCCGCGGCGTCGTAGCGGCCGGCGTACTTCTGCAGCTCCCGCAGCAGCATCTCGCCCGCGTTCCCCGCGCCCACGATGAGCACCCGGGTGCGGTCGCCGTCGTGCTTCTGGGTGACGCTCTGGGCCAGCTGCCACAGCGAGCGGGTGCCGAAGCGCAGGCCGCCCACCAGAATCATGGTCAGCAGGAACTCGATGATGAAGATGGAGCGCGGGTAGCTGCGGTAGCCGGCCAGCACGATGAAGGTGGCGAAGATGAGGGTGGAGAGCACCGTGGCGCGCGCCAGCGCCACCAGGTCCTTCGCGCCGGTGTAGCGCCACAGCCCCGAGAACATGCCGCCCGAGGCGAAGACCAGCAGGTGGATGCCCACGTTCACCGCCAGCCACTGCCAGGCGAGCGGGAAGTACTGCGCGGGGAAGCTGAACTCGAAGCGCAGCGCGAAGGCGCAGGCGTGCGCCAGGGCGAAGAGCGCGAGGTGCACCGCCACCGCCACCACCCGGCGGTACCGCAGCAGCCACCCGTTGGTCTCCGGCGCCATCTCCCCTTGGTTGCCGCCTCGCCGTTCCCCGTTCATTTCCTGGGGCCGTGCGTAGGCTGGCCGCCGGTGGGCGTCAAATCCGCCCGGGCTGAAAGGCCGCGCGCCGCAGCGCCTCGTAGCGCTGCACGAAGGCCTCGGCCACGCGGCTCCGGGAGAAGTCCTGCAGCGCCCGCTCCCGGCCCGCGCGCCCGTGGGCGGCGGCCAACTCGGCGTCGCCCAGGTAGCGCGCCAGGGCCGCGGCCAGCGCGCCCGCGTCGTCGACCGGCACCAGCGCGCCGGTGAGGCCCTCGGCCACCGCGTCGACGCAGCCGGCGATGC
>CALNBU010000104.1 GCA_937875615.1 uncultured Archangium sp. | reverse complement strand
TGGCAGCTGCGCACCACCGTGGAGGCGGCGGAGTACGTGCGCCGCTTCCTCAAGGTGAAGCCGCAGCGGCTCACCCGCGCCGCGGTGGAGACCCTGGCGCTCATCGCCTACCGCCAGCCGGTGACCCGCCCGGAGATCGAGGACGTGCGCGGCGTGGATTCTGGAGCGGTGCTCAAGGCGCTGCTCGACCGCCGGTTGATCAAGATCGTCGGCAAGAAGGAAGAGGTGGGGCGGCCCATCCTGTACGGCACCACCCGCGAGTTCCTCGAGTTCTTCGCGCTCAAGGATCTCAGCGCGCTCCCCACCCTGCGGGAGTTTCAGGAGCTCACCGAAGAGAGCCAGGAGATCGTCGAGCGGGAGGCGCCGAAGGGCGTGGCCGGGATCGTCGAGGAGCTGGCCGAGCCCGGCTTCGAAGAGAAGCTGGCGGCGCAGGACCAGGAGAGCGAGGCGGCGCTGGCTGAGCTGGAGACGGCCATCTCCTCCGCCGAGGCCTCCTCGAAGAGCGCGCAGGAAACGTTGAATCCACCCGCGGCGCCGTCCGACGCGCCGCCAGAAACCGAGAGCTGAACCCCATGGAGCGTCTTCAGAAGTTTCTTGCGCGCGCAGGCGTCGCGTCCCGTCGTCACGCCGAAGCGTTGATCACCGGAGGCCGGGTGAAGGTGAACGGCCAGGTGGTGAAGGAGCTCGGCTCCCGCGTCGACGCCCAGAAGGACCTGGTGCTGCTCGACGGGAAGCTGGTCTCGCCCAACCCGGAGCGGATGTACTTTCTCTTCTACAAGCCGCCCGGCGTGGTGACGACCCTGAGCGACCCGGAGGGCCGGCCCACCGTCGCGGACTACGCTCACGAAACGGGGGGCCGGGTGTTCCCCGTGGGGCGCCTCGACTACGACGCGGAGGGCGCGTTGCTGCTCACCGATGACGGGGAGCTGGCCAACAAGCTGATGCACCCCCGGCACCAGGTCCCGCGCGTGTACCTGGCGAAGGTGAAGGGCGTCCCCGACGAGCGCTCCTTGAAGAAGCTCGAGGGCGGGGTGCGGCTGGAAGATGGCTTCGCGCAGGCGCTGGAGGCGAGGGTCTTCCGCGAGGTCGACCGCAACACCTGGGTCAAGCTGGTGGTGACGGAGGGCCGGCAGCACCTGGTGAAGCGGCTCTGCGCCGCCATCGGGCACCCGGTGGTGCGACTGTACCGCCCCGCGCACGCCAGCCTCTCGGTGGCGGGCCTGCGCCCCGGCGAATTGCGCGCGTTGACGCACGATGAGATCCGCCGGGTGAAGGCCGTGGCCGATGGGCAGGCGCAGCCGGAGCCGCCGCTCAACCTCCCTGGCCGACGGCACGGTCACGCCGCGCCGGGCTTCGAGCCGGCAGAGCGCGACGAGGGCGACGACGGAGAGGTGATGGAGTCCCCGGACGCGGGCGCTGTGGGGGAGACCACGACAGCGGCGTCTGCGGTGAACGCCGAGGCAGGCCCGAGGGAAGGCGCGCGGGCCCGCTCCAGCCGACGACCGGGTGACGCTGGCGGCTCTTCGCGCGGCGGTGCATCGCGCGCTGGGGGACGCGACGCCGGCGGCGAACG
>CALNBU010000103.1 GCA_937875615.1 uncultured Archangium sp. | reverse complement strand
GTGCACACCGACGACTTCGACTTTTCACTGCCGCTGGGCGATCAGCTCCGGAGGCAGTGAAAAGTCGAAGTCGTCGGTGTGCACGCGGACGTTGCGCGTACGTCAGCTGGGGAGACGTTGTCACCGCCGAAACGTCCGACCGCGGGCGGCGACGCCGACGCCACGGGAGCGGCCTCTCGACGGACCCGCCGCGAGGCGGTCCACAGTTGCGCGAGCGGCACAAGCTTGTTTCGGAAGGTCCGCGGCGAGATGAGGCGCCCCATGACCTCTCCCTTCGCGGGCCTCGATGACTTCACGGGACAAACCTTCACCGGGCTCTCGCTCAATGGCGAGGTGCTCGACGGGAAGCAGTTCTTCCGCTGCGCCTTCGTGAACTGCGCGCTGCCGGAGAGCACCTGGAAGCGGGCGCTGCTCGAAGACTGTTCGTTCACGCAGTGTGATCTCACGCGCGCGGTGGTGACGCAGCTGGGCGTGCGCGGCGTGCGCTTCGAGGGCTGCAAGGTCATGGGCGTCGACTTCTCGGGCGTGTCGACCAACCCCGAGCTGTCCTTCGACGAGTGCCTGCTGCGCTACGCGTCCTTCACCCGGCTCTCGCTGCGCCGCACGAAGTTCACCCACTGTCAGGCGCGCGAGGTGAACCTGTTCGACTGCGATCTCACCGACGCGGAGTTCACCGGGAGCGACCTGACCGCGGCGAACATCCGCGGGTGCACGCTGACCCGCACGGAGTTCAGGAGCGCGACCAACGTGTTCATCGACGCGGCGCTCAACAAGGTGAAGGAGACGCGCGTGAACGTCGACGCAGCCGTGCGGCTCGCTGAACACCTCGGTTTCGAGGTCGACTGAGACCACAAAGCGCACCGCGCGGCCCGGCCACCTGCTGTAGTGCGCCCCATGGCAACTTCTCCCCTGGTGGCCGCAGTCGAGCGTCTGAAGCGGTGGATGCGCGAGCACGGCGCGCCGCTGCTGGTCGACAACCTCGCCGAGGGGGCCTCCCCGGAGCAGCTGCAGTACGCGGAGGCGAGCTTCGGCTTTCCGCTGCCGGCGGCCCTGCGCGAGCTCTGGGCCCATCACTTCGGGCAGCGCGAGGAGCTCAATGGCTTCATCGAGTTCCGGGACCTCTTCGACCTCGACTACGCCCTGAGCGGGCGGGACCAGGTCGAGAGCGCGCTCGAGTCGATGAAGGAAGAGGAGACCAGCTTCGCAGAGGCGGGTCTCTCGGACGAAGAGCGCGCGGTGGCCCACTGGGTGCCGTTCGCCGGGCGCGACTCGGAGTATCTGGTGGTGCACGCGGTGTCGGGGCGTGTCTTCGTGTGCGAGAAGGACTGGCCTCCGCTGCGGCACAAGGCGCCGTCGCTGACGGCGTGGTTCGAAGACTTCGCCGCGCGCGTCGAGGCCGACGACTACACGGTGGAAGAGGGCTTCGGTGACTACTTTCTCGCGCAGCGCAACCGCGCGGCCGAGGCCGCTCGGCTCGAGGAGGAACGCAAGCGCGCCGAGCAGGAGCGCTACCGCCGCGAGACGCCGCTGCTCGAACAGCTGCGCGACGCGATGCGCGACGACAAGGACCACCGCGCCCGCGAGGTGATGGAAGACGTCAGCAAGACGCCGGCGCTGGGCGAGGCCGTCGCGCTGCTCTTCACCTCGACCGACGTCCGGTTCATCGCGACGGCGCTGCAGTACATCCTCCGCAGCGTGACGCTGGACGCCGCGCAGTGGCGCATCGTCGAGGCGGGCGGCCGCGCGCTGGGCAACGAGGCCAT
>CALNBU010000102.1 GCA_937875615.1 uncultured Archangium sp. | reverse complement strand
GCTCCGAACCGCACGTCGACACCAGCACCGCGGTGGCCGCCGCCACCCACAGGCGATGCTGCATCAACGCACCACCAGCACTGGTTTGGTGCACACGCGCACCAGCCGGTCGGCGACGCTGCCCAGCAACACCCGGGAGATCGCCGAGTGCCCCTTGGCGCCGATGACCACGCCCCACACCCGCTCGGCGAGCGCGAGGTCGGCCACCGCCTCCGCCGGCGCGCCGCTGAGCATCACCGTGTCGGCCTCGATGCCCAGGTCCCTGGCCCTCGCCTTGGCCGCGTCCAGGACCTGCTGCGCGGCCTCCCGATTCCCGGCCTCGACCTTGGCGATGGCCTCCGCGTACACGCCCGGCGCCAGCAGCACGGGCGGCAACACGTGCACCAGCTCGAGCCGACACCCCAGCCCCTTCGCCAGCGCCACCGCCTCCACCAGGCCCTTGTCGGAGTGCACCGAGCCGTCGACTGCCACCAGAATGCTCTTCATGACGCACGCCTTGTAGCGCTTTTCGTGTATGGCGGCGGGCGCCATGGCGTCTTTTTCAATCAATGGTGTCAGCAAGGGCTTCGGGCCCAAGCGCCTCTTCGACAACGTCAACGTCAGCTTCAGCGCGGGGCGCCGCTACGGCCTCACCGGCCCCAACGGCGCCGGCAAGTCGACGTTCATGAAGATCCTCTCCGGCGACGAAGAACAGGACACCGGCGACATCATCCGCCCGAAGAAGCTGGGCATCCTCCGCCAGGACCACTTCCAGTTCGAAGAGGTGCGCGTGCTGGACGTGGTGATCATGGGCAACCGGGCGCTGTGGGACGCCATGAAGGAGAAGAACACGCTCCTCGAGAAGGCCGACATCACCGAGGACGACGGCAACCGGCTGGGCGACCTCGAGGGTGTCATCGCCGAAGAAGACGGCTACACCGCCGAGTCAGACGCCGCCGCGCTGCTCATGGGTCTGGGCATCGACGAGCAGTTCCACGAGGGGCCGCTCAAGAACCTCACCGGCGGCCTCAAGCTGCGCACGTTGCTGGCGCAGGCGCTCTTCGGCAAGCCCGAGGGCCTGCTGCTCGACGAGCCCACCAACAACCTCGACCTCGACTCCATCCGCTGGTTGGAGCGCTTCCTCCATCAGTACGAAGGCGTGCTCATCACCATCTCGCACGACCGGCACTTCCTGAACTCCATCTGCACCCACATCGCCGACATCGACTACGAGGCCATCATCACCTACACCGGTGGCTACGACGACATGGTGCGCCAGAAGGCGCAGGTCCGCTCCCGGGTCGAATCGGAGAACGCCGAGAAGCAGAAGAAAATCTCCCAGCTCCAGGACTTCGTCTCGCGCTTCTCCGCCGGCACCCGCGCCAGCCAGGTGCAGAGCCGGAAGAACCAGCTCGAGAAGCTCAAGACCGAGGACCTCAAGCGCTCCAACATCGCGCGGCCCTTCATCAAGTTCGAGCAGAAGGCGCCCTCGGGCAAGCAGACGCTCACCATCAAGGAGCTCTCGAAGTCCTGGGACGGCGAGTCGATCATCCCGCCCTTCTCGGCGCTGGTGACCAAGGGCGAGAAGATCTGCATCATCGGGAAGAACGGCGTGGGGAAGTCGACGCTGGTGCGCCTGCTCGCGGGCGTGGCGGAGGCCGACGGCGGCACCATCGAGTGGGGCCACAACGCCACCGTGGGCTACATGCCGCAGGACCACCACGGCATCATCAAGCCGGGCACCACGGTCTACGGCTGGCTCCGGGATCTCGACAGCAAGATGGGCAACGAGGAGATCTCCGGCCTGCTGGGCCGCATGCTCTTCTCCGGCGAAGAGCGCATGAAGCCCACCGATACCCTCTCCGGCGGAGAGACGGTGCGCACGCTCCTCTGCAACCTGATGATGCGCAAAGACAACGTGCTCATCCTCGACGAGCCCACCAACCACCTCGACCTGGAGTCCATCGCCGCCCTGGCCGAGGGCCTCCAGAAGTACGAGGGCACGGTGATCATCGTCACCCACGACCAGGAGCTGATCGGCGAGGTCGCCACCCGCATCTGGGCCCCGCGCCGGGGCCAGGAGGTCATCGACTTCATCGGCGGCTTCGACGACTTCCTGGTGAAGCACCCCGACGCGGCCGCGCAGCGCCACTGAGCCGCTCGTACCTTGCCCCACCCCGGGCGAGAAAGAGGTCCAGTGCTTGCAACTCGGTGATTCCGCGCGGAAACTCGCGGGGTGCACATGCGTCCTTCCGCCCTGGTTCTCCTCCTCATGTCCCTCGCGGTCGCCGCGACCGGTTGTGACGACACGACTCCCCTGGTGACCGCGGCCTGCCGGGAAGACACCGACTGCGACGACGGCAAGCTCTGCGACAACTACGAGTGCGTCGCGAGAGAGCAGCGCGCCTGCGAGGTGGTCATCGACGGCAACCCGATCCTCCAGCCGGCGCCCCACATCGTCGACTTCGGCGAGGTGGAGACCACCGCGCCGCTGGTCCAGACCGTCACCATCCACAACGTCGGCAACTGCATGCTGACGCTGTTCCAGGCCTCGCTCGACAAGGACGCGACCAACTTCACCTGTGAGTTCTGCGCCAGCAACTTCCCGCTGGAGATCTTCCCCGGCCGCTCGGTCGACGTCCCCATCGGCTACTCGCCCACCTCGCCCCAGCGCTCGCAGGCGGAGCTGGTGCTGCTCTCCGACGACAAGGAATACGGAACGCTCCGGGTGCCGATCAAGGCCGCCTACAGCGGCACCCCGGCGCTCTCGGCCAGCCCCTCGACGCTCGACTTCGGCTTCCGCCCGGCGAGCGGCACCACCGGCGCACCGAAGCTGGTCACCATCACCAACCAGGGCAGCGGCGAGACGCCCATCACCATCACCAGCATCTCGCTCTCGGCCGACAGCGCCCAGGACTTCGTGCTCCAGCCCACCGTCGAGCTCCCCAGAGACCTCAAGCCGGTGCGCCTCGACCGCAACGCGCTCATCAGCGTGGAGCTCAACTACGCGCCGCTGCTCGCCGCGGCCCACACCGGCACCCTGGTCATCGAGTCGAACCTGGGGAGCATGACCGTCCCCATCACCGGCACCGCGGAGGGCCCGCCGCACGCCGCCGCCGCCCCCACCATGATCGACTTCGGGCTCATCACCCTCGGCCGCAGCGAGCTGCGCACGCTCACCATCTCCAACACCGAGGGCGGCTCCCCGCTGCTGGTGAGCCCCTCGTGGAGCGGGGTGTGCGACCAGAGCGCGCTCGACGGCGGCGCCGCGGGCATCAACACCGACTTCGCCATTCTCCCGCAGACCGTGCCGGCGGTGGCGCCCAACGGCTACACCGAGGTCCACGTGCAGGCCACCGCCACCGTGGCGCCCTCGGCCAGCAACCCCTCGGGCCGCACCGACGCCATCCTCTCGCTGGCGACCAACGACCCCAGCAACCCGTGCATCCCGGTGACCCTGGGCTTCAACAGCCAGCTCTCGGCCGGCGGCGAGGTGGTGAAGATCGACATGACCTTCGACAACGGCAGCGACAGCGCCTTCGACGAAGACACCCGCAACGTCGACCTGACCCTCGAGAACCCCTACGGCTTCATCTGCAACAAGCAGAACCCCGCCCCCACCAACTGGGGCAACTTCGGCACCGCGTCGTGGCTGGCCTTCGCGCCCAAGGAGGAGCCGGAGCGCATCATCCTCTCCGACGCCTTGCAGGACGGCACCTACCGGGTGCAGGTCAACTACGTGAACGACTGCAAGTCGCTGCCCACGCAGTTGGTGGCCAGCGTGCTGGGCATCTCCGTGGAGGCGCTGCTGGCCTACCTCACCGGCGGCCTCACCATTCCGGGCGGCAACGTGGCCGACGTCATCTCGCAGCTGTGCTTCAGCTCCGGCGGGACCTCCGGCACCGTGCGCGTGTACGTGAACGGCCAGCTGCGCAAGACGAAGCCCTTCTCCCTGGGCCGCAGAGGCGACACCCAGTACGTCCAGGACATCCTCCGCACCACCAGCGGGGCCGGCAGCGTCTTCACGGCGCCCTGAGGAGGACACATGAAGACCCTCACCAGACTCGGCGCGCTCCTGCTGGCCCCTGCCCTCGCGGCCTGTGGCAACAACAACCCCCAGGTCGACGGAGGCAAGCCCACTGGCGTGGAGGCCTTCCGCGGCCTCGTCGCCCGGCCCACCATCGTGGCCTTCACCTGCGTCACCCCCAGCTGCGACAGCACCCAGACCGTCAACATCAAGTCGACGGTGAACCGGCGGGTGGCCATCAAGCTCATCCGCCTCTCCGACGAGAACGCCGAGTACACGGTGACCTCCGACACCCCGTCGCCGTTCGTGCTGGGCGCCAACGCGGAGTTCAACATCGACGTGCGCTTCGCGCCGGTGGGCGCGCCCCGGGCCGAGGCCATGCGGCTGCTCATCGCCTACACCGACGCGTCGGGCGACGAGGGTGACAGCGAGCGCATCGAGCCCGGAGAGCTGGCCGTGCCCCTGGTGAAGCGGTTGGTGGGCGAAGGCCAGCTGGCGGCGAGCCCTCCCACGGTGCACTTCGGCGTGGTCCCGGTGGGCGGCTTCGACGAGCAGCCCGTGCACGTAAAGAACGCCGGCTTCGGAAACATCGCGCTCCAGCTCCAGCCCATCGACGCCGGGGTGCGCGACCTGCGCGTCGATGTCCCCGAGTACGCGCTGCTGCCCGACGCCAGCGTGCCCGTCGACTTCCGCTTCAGCCCCACCAGCGAGCGCTACCTCAAGGCCACGGTGATGGTGCGCTCGCCCACGCCGGGGGTCGACCCGCTGGCGGTGGAGGTGGAGGGCACCAGCTACTCCGTCCCGCGCATCACCTCCGAGCCGGAGGAGGCCACGGTGGACCTGGGAGAGATTGCCCGGGGCGCCTCCGGCGGTGTCACGCTGCAGATCGCCAACGTGGGCGGCCAGACGTTGAACATCAGCGACCTCACCGCCCTCGACCCGACGCCCGAGGGCCCGGACCTGGGCCGGGTGTCGGTGACCTTCCCCGGCGGCGAGCGCACCGCCACCCTC
>CALNBU010000101.1 GCA_937875615.1 uncultured Archangium sp. | reverse complement strand
TGGCGCCGCCCTTCATCGACCGCCGCGACTACGCGCTGCGCCGCACGCGCGCGGAGGGACCAGACGCCTGCACCGTGAAGTTCGAGGTGGCCAACGAGCTGGCGCCGCCGCCGGCCGGCGGGTGGGTGCGCCTGCAGCGGCTCCGCGGCGAGTGGCGCTTCGCGCGCGACGGTGACGACGTGACGGTGGAGTACGTGAGCTACTCCGAGCCCGGGGGCACGGTGCCGGCCTTCGTCTCCGAGGGGCCGCGGCGGCGCTCCGAGGTCGACGTGGTGAAGCGGCTGCTGGCGCGCGCGGCCTCGGCGCGCTGAGGCTCACCCGGCGTCGGTCGGCGAGAACGGCTCGTCGCGCAGCGGGTACCTCGCCGCGTCGGGGAGATCGTAGTGCCACCACTCCATGTTGTTCTTCTTGAAGCCCACCGACTCCATGGTGCTGCGCAGCAGCTCCCGGTGCGCGCGCGCGGCGTCGCTCCCGCCCTTGAAGGTGTGGTGCGCCGCCTTGCCGAAGAAGTCGTAGCCCGAGGGGAACTCGACCTCTTCTCCATCGAGCGTCACCAGCCCCAGGTCCACCGCGCCGCCCCGGTTGTGGTTGCTCCCCTTCTTCGGGTCGGCCACGTAGCCGGGCACCGGCATCACCTCCCACAGGGCGTACTGCACGTGCCGCGGGCGGTAGCAGTCGTACAGCCGCAGTCGGTAGCCCTGCGCGCGCAGCAGGTCGGCGGCGGCCTTGAGCTGCTTCGCGCTGCGCGGGAGCAGCAGGCAGCGCGCGTCGGCCGGGTACACCTGCTTCTTCATGAAGTTATCGCTCGTCGCGTAGCGCAGGTCGATGACCGCGTCGGGGATCAACGTGCGCACCTCCACCAGCGGCTCCGGCGCCGCGGCGAGGCTCAACGAAAGCAGCGACCACACCATGCGCGACAGCGTCGCACGGCTTCGGGGGTTGGCAAACCGCGCGGAGTATTATACTCCCCCCCAGTATCAACCCATGCCCCACTCCCCTGAAGAGAAGAAGCGCGTCGTCACCCGTCTGCGGCGCATCCGCGGGCAGGCCGAGGCGCTGGAGCGACAGGTGCTGGCCGGCACCGAGTGCCGAGACCTGCTCCAGCAGCTCGCGGCGCTGCGCGGCGCCACGTCCGGGCTGATGGTGGAGGTCCTGGAGAGTCATCTCCGCGAGACCTTCGGTTCGAAGCACGGCCCCGAGGTCGAGGCCGAGGCAGAGCAGCTCATCTCGCTGGTGCGCTCGTTCATCAAGTAACGCAGTCCCCCCTCACCCAGGAGCAGACCCATGAAGTCCCGTGCAGCCGTTGCCTTCGAAGTCGGCAAGCCCTTGCAGGTCGTCGAGATCGACGTGGAGGCCCCCCGCAAAGGCGAGGTGCTCATCAAGATGACCCACACCGGCGTCTGTCACACCGACGCCTTCACGCTCAGCGGCGCCGACCCCGAGGGCCTCTTCCCCACCGTGCTCGGTCACGAGGGCGCCGGCGTGGTGGTGCAGGTCGGCGAGGGCGTCACCTCGGTGAAGCCCGGCGACCACGTCATCCCGCTCTACGCCGCGGAGTGTGGCGAGTGCCTCTTCTGCAAGTCGGGCAAGACCAACCTCTGCATCGCGGTGCGCGCCACCCAGGGCAAGGGCGTGATGCCCGACGGCACCTCGCGCCTCTCGTACCAGGGCAAGCCGCTGTACCACTACATGGGCTGCTCGACCTTCAGCGAGTACACCGTGGTGGCCGAGGTGTCGGTGGCGAAGATCAACCCGGAGGCCGACAACGAGCAGGTGTGCCTGCTGGGCTGCGGCGTCACCACCGGCCTTGGCGCGGTGATCTTCACCGCGAAGGTGCAGCCGGGTGACTCGGTGGCCGTCTTCGGCCTCGGCGGCATCGGCCTCGCCGTGGTGCAAGGCGCGAAGCTGGCGAAGGCCGGCCGCATCATCGGCATCGACACCAACCCCACCAAGTTCGAGCTGGCGCGCCAGTTCGGCGCCACCGAGTGCCTCAACCCCAACGACTTCCAGAAGCCCATCCAGCAGGTGCTGGTGGAGCTGACCGGCTGGGGCATCGACCACACCTTCGAGTGCATCGGCAACGTCAACGTGATGCGCGCGGCGCTCGAGTCTGCGCACCGCGGCTGGGGGCAGTCGGTGGTCATCGGCGTGGCGGGCGCGGGGCAGGAAATCTCCACGCGCCCCTTCCAGCTGGTCACCGGCCGCACCTGGAAGGGCTCGGCCTTCGGCGGCGTGCGCGGCCGCAGCGAGCTGCCGGGCATGGTGGAGGACGCCATGGCGGGTCGAATCCAGCTCAAGCCCTTCGTCACCCACACCATGCCGCTCACTGAAATCAACCACGCCTTCGAGCTGATGCACGAAGGCAAGTCCATCCGCTCCGTCGTGCACTTCTGACCCTCACCCCTCACCCTCACAGGACATCACCATGACCATCTCCATCCATCCGTCCATCGACCAGGGCATCACCCGCGGCGCCGCCGACTTCACCGGAGGCACGCTGCGCTGCCTGTGCGGCAGCGACGCCGTCGAGGTGAAGGTGGCCGCGCAGGTCGCCTTCAACCACGCCTGCGGCTGCACCAAGTGCTGGAAGCCCGAGGGCGCGCTCTTCTCGCTCATCGGCGTGGTGCCCAGCGCCAAGCTGGCCGTCTCCGCGCACCCGGAGAAGATCGTCGACGAGAAGGCGCCGCTGCAGCGCTACGCCTGCACCGGCTGCGGCGCGCACCTCTACGGTCGCATCGCCAGCCAGAGCCACCCCTTCTTCGGCCTCGACTTCATCCACACCGAGCTCTCGAAGGACGCCGGCTGGGAAGGCCCGGGCTTCGCCGCCTTCGTCTCATCCGTCATCGAGGGGGGCACCCCGCCGTCGAAGATGGACGAGGTCCGGGCGACGCTGCGCTCGAAGAAGCTCGAGCCCTACGACTGCTTGAGCCCCGCGCTGATGGACCTCCTGGCCACCCACGCCGCGAAGGCCAAGGGCACCTTCCGGGAGGCCTGAAGGATGGAGCGCATCGAGCAACACGGCAGCTTCGGCGGCCGGCAGGAGGTGTGGAAGCACGCCTCGCAGACGCTGCGCTGCGAGATGAAGGTGGCGGTGTACCTGCCGCCAGCGGCGCTCGCGGGTCGACGCTGCCCGGTGGTGTACTGGCTCTCGGGGCTGGCCTGCACCGAGCAGAACTTCATCACCAAGGCCGGCGCGCAGCAGCACGCGGCGGCCCTCGGGTTGATTCTGGTGGCGCCCGACACCAGCCCCCGCGGCGAGGGCGTGCCCGACGAGGCCGGTTACGACCTGGGCCAGGGGGCGGGCTTCTACCTCAACGCCACCCGCGCGCCCTGGGCCACGCACTTCCAGATGGAGGACTACGTGGTGAAGGAGCTGCCGGCGCTCATCGAGCAGCACTTCCCCGCCAGCGAGGCGCGCGGCCTCGCGGGCCACTCCATGGGAGGCCACGGCGCGCTGACGCTCACCCTGCGCCACCCGGGCCGCTACGGCAGCGTCTCGGCCTTCTCGCCCATCGTGGCGCCCAGCCGGGTGCCGTGGGGACAGAAGGCCTTCACCGCGTACCTCGGCGAAGACCGGGCGACCTGGGCGGCGCACGACGCGGTGGAGCTGGTGGCGAAGGCGACGGAGCGACTGCCGCTCTTCATCGACCAAGGAGAGGCCGACGAGTTCCTCGCGGTGCAGCTCCAGCCCGAGCTGCTGGAGTCCGCCTGCGCCGCCGCGGGACATCCGCTGACGCTGCGACGTCACCCCGGCTACGACCACGGCTACTACTTCGTGGCCAGCTTCATCGGCGACCACCTCGCGCACCACGCGAAGGCGCAGCCATCACCGCGACGAACGGCTCAGGCCGCCTCGAAGAGCGCGGCCGCGCCCATGCCACCACCGATGCACATGGTGACGACGCCGTACTTGCCGCCGCGGCGCTTCAGCTCCCGCAGCAGCGTGCCGGTCATGCGCGTGCCAGAGACCCCCAGCGGGTGCCCCATGGCGATGGCGCCGCCGTTGGGGTTCACCTTCGCCGGGTCGAGGCCCAGCTCACGGATGCAGTAGAGCGACTGCGCCGCGAAGGCCTCGTTGAGCTCGAAGACGTCGATGTCCTTCACCGTGAGCTTGTTCTTCTCGAGCAGCTTCTTCACCGCCGGCACCGGGCCGATGCCCATGATGTCGGGCGGCACGCCGGCCACCGCGAAGTCGACGAAGTAGCCCAGCGGCTTCACGCCCAGCTCCTTCGCCTTCTTCTCGCTCATCACCACCGCCGCCGCCGCGCCGTCGGTCAGCGGCGACGCGTTGCCGGCCGTCACCGTGCCCTTCGCGTCGAACGCGGGCCTGAGCTTCTGCAGCCCCTCGAGCGTGGTCTCGGCGCGGATGATGGTGTCGTCGCTCACCGTCACCTGCTTCGGCTTCCCGTTGTCGTCGAACAACGTCACCGCGATGGGGGCGATCTCATCCTTGAAGATGCCCTTCTCGCGGGCCTCGGCGGCCTTCTTCTGCGAAGCGGCGGCGAAGACGTCCTGGTCTTCGCGCTTCACCCCGAAGCGGGCGGCCACCTTCTCGGCCGTGGCGCCCATGGTGGTGTACACCTCGGGGTGCTGCTCCATCAGCTCCGGGTTGGCCGACACCTTGTTGCCGCCCATGGGCACCATGGTCATGGTCTCGGTGCCGCCGGCGATGGCCACCTCGTACTGGCCGGCGATGATGGCCTGCGCCACCTGGGCAATCGACTGCACCCCAGACGCGCAGAAGCGGTTGATGGTCAACCCCGGCACGGTGTCGGGCAGCCCGGCCAGCAGCGACGCCGGCCGCGCCACGTTCATGCCCTGCTCTCCTTCGGGCATGGCGCAGCCCAGCACCACGTCCTCGATGTCTTCCTTCTTGAGGCCGGGCACCCGGGCGATGACCTCTTTGATGACGTGCGCCGCGAGCGTGTCGGGGCGCGTGTCTTTGAGCTCGCCCTTGTGCGCGCGGGTGAAGGGCGTGCGGGCGGTGGCGGCGATGACGACTCGGTTGCTCATGTTGGTGCTCTCCTTGTTCTCTTCCGTAATCAGTTACGCAGCGGCTTGCCCTTGCTGAGCATGAACTCCAGCCGGTCCTGCGTCTTCGCCTCGCCGCAGAGCGAGAGGAACGCCTCCAGCTCCAACTCCAGCAACTGCTGCTCGGTCACCGCCAGGGAGGGCGTGGTGTCTCCGCCCGACAGCACCCGCGCCAACTTCTGACCGATGAGCCGGTCGTGGTCGGAGACCTGGTGGTTCTGCACCATGTCGTAGAGCTGCATGTCGATGGTGGCCGCGCCGCTCCGACCGGGGAGCAGGAAGGTCGAGGCGCGCGGCGGCCGGAAGCCGGCCTCGGCCATACCCAGCGCGCGCGCCTTGGCGTCGGCCAGCAGATGGTCCCGGTTCATCGCGATGTACGCGTCGGGCGCCAGGAAGCCCGCCTCACGGCCCTCTTCGGCCGAGGTGGCCACCTTCGCCATGCCGATGGTGAGGAACGCCTTCTTCACGAAGTTGAAGGCGTCGATGTCCTTGCCGCCCGCGTAGAGGCCGGCGAGGTTCCGCAGCAACTGGAGGTTGCCGCCGCCGCCCGGAATCAGGCCCACGCCGAACTCCACCAGGCCGATGTACGTCTCGGCCGCGGCCACCTGGGTGTTGCCGCCCATGGTGACCTCACAGCCGCCGCCCAGGGTGAGCTGGAAGGGCGCGGTCACCACCGGAATCGACGAGTAGCGCATCCGCTGGTTGGCCTGCTGGAAGCCGCCGATGAGCTTCTTGATGTCGTCCCACTGGCCCTCCTTCGCCGCCCACAGCAACATGCCGATGTTGGCGCCCGCGGAGAACGCCTGAGGGTCGTCGTTGCCGATGACCAACCCGCGCAGGTGCTTCTCGGCGTAGTCCGCCGACTCGTGCATCAGCTCGATGATGTTGGTGTCGACACTGTTCATCTTCGAGTGGAAGGCGAGCAGGCCGATGCCGTCTCCGGCGTCGAAGAGCGAGGCCGAGTCGTTGCCCTTGATGAGCTTCCCGGCGCGGCGCAGCCCGTCGACGGTGATCTGTCGCGCCACCTGCGGCACGTAGCGCGACGAGCGGCTCTCCACGTTCCAGAAGGTGTCGAAGCGCGAGTCCTGGCCGTAGAACGAGGTGCGACCCGAGGCGAGCATGTCTTCGACCCACTTCGCCACCGGCAGGCCCAGCGCCTTCATGCGCTTGACGCCCGCCTCCACGCCGTAGACGTCCCAGGTCTCGAAGGGCCCCTGGTCCCACGCGTAGCCCCAGCGCATGGCGCGGTCGATGTTCACCACGTCGTCGGCGATCTCGCCCAGCAGCGCGGCGGAGTACGCCAGCGTGGAGAGCGTCACCTCCTCGGCGAACTTCGCGGCCTTGTCGCTGCCCAGCAGCACCGCGCGCACGCGGCCAGCCAGCGTCTCTTCGTCACGGGCGGCGCCGAGGCTGTCGAAGCGCACCTTGTTCTGCGCGCGGTACTCGAAGGTCTTGAGGTCGAGGACCGCGATGTCCTTGCTGCCCTTCTCCTTCTTGTAGAAGCCGCTGCCGGTCTTGTCGCCCAGCAGCTTCTTCTCGACCATGCTCTTGAGCCAGTCGGGCGCCTTGAACACCTCGCGCTGGGGGTCGTTCGGCAGCGAGTCGTAGCAGTTGTTGGTGACGTGCAGGAAGGTGTCGAGGCCGACGATGTCGGCGGTGCGGAACACGGCCGACTTGGGACGACCGAGCGGCGGGCCGAAGATCTTGTCGACCTCCTCGATGGTCACCTCGTGCTTCTCCATCAGGTTGATGGTCTTCATCATCCCGAAGGTGCCGATGCGGTTGGCGATGAAGTTGGTGGTGTCCTTGCCGTAGACGATGCCCTTGCCCAGGGTCCGCTCGCCGAACTGCGCGACGACGTCGAGCACCGCCGGGCTGGTCTGCTCGCCGGGCACCAGCTCCAGCAGCTTCATGTAGCGCACGGGGTTGAAGAAGTGCGTCACCAGGAAGCGGGCCTTGAAGGCGTCGCTGCGGCCCTCGGTCATGCCCGCGATGCTCATGCCCGAGGTGTTGGAGCTGACGATGGCGTCCTTGTGCAGGAGCGGCTCCAGCTTCGCGAAGAGCGCGTTCTTGAGCTTGAGGTCCTCCTTGATGACCTCCACCACCCAGTCGCACTCGCCCACGCGCTTCAGGTCGTCTTCGAAGTTGCCCACCTCGATGAGCGAGAGCGCCTTTTCCGTCATCAGCGGGGCCGGCTTCTGCTTGCGCAGGTTGACCAGCGCACCCTGGGCCAGCTTGTTCCGTTCATGCGGCGCTGAGTTGGGCAGCACGATGTCCAACAGGAGAACGGGGATGCCAGCGTTGGCGAGGTGCGCGGCGATGCCGCACGGGTCAACCGCGACTGGCGCGGCGACCGTCAGGCCTTCACCCCGCTTTCGACGCCCGCGCTCCATGCGC